>SLBE01000164.1 GCA_007126465.1 Syntrophomonadaceae bacterium
TAAACCGTTTTAATAATTACTACCTGACCGGGTACTGTCTTAGCAGCAAGGGCAACCGTATATTCCACGTAGTCCATATTCGTGATTTATCGGTTATTCAGAATTCCAGCTATAAAATGCCACCTTCATATTCTCTGAAGCGGGCATACAGTCAGGCCTGGGCAACATGGACATCAGAGGGTGGCGCGAAGCTTGAAACGGTCCGTTTAAAGGTTTGCTGTGGAACTGCTGAAAGGTTTCGTGCTATTAACTTTCACGAATCACAGCAGGTAAAAGAGCTGGATGATGGTGGCGTTGAAATTGCCTATCGCTTAACGGGAGCCAACGAAATGGTTCCCTGGTTAGCCAGCTGGGGGCCCGATGTTACCGTGTTAGAGCCGGAATGGTTGTGTAAAGAAGCTGAAGCTTACCTGGAAAAAGCCCTGGCTAATTATCGGTAAAAGCATTGATCAGTAAATAAGTGATTTTATCCTTGATAACACTGAAAGTGAGTGTTTATGTGGAGAAGGCAAGCTACGATCTGATCTGTATCGGTGGTGGCGGAGCAGCCATACTGGCAGCGATTAATGCTGCTGCTTCCGGCTTAAAGGTGGCCCTTGTTTCCAAGGAATACCCGGGTTTTGGCAATACCCGCCTGGCTGTGGGAATGGCAGCCTGTCCCGGCTTGCTTGCTGCGGATACTCCGGAAATATTTGCAGAGGATTTAATTAATAGCGGCGACGGAATTAGTGAAAATGAATTTGTCCAAAAATTTTCGAAAGAAGCAGCCACTTATGTAGAAACACTTGAGAACCTGGGGCCGATCTTTCGCCGTGATGAGAATGGTGCAATTTCAGATAAAGTTGTGGGAAGATTAGGCGGTCACAGCCTGCCCCGTTCTATAGCAAATTACGGTGGGGGGGTCTTGCTGGGGGCAAGCCTGAAGAACACATTGTGGCGCTATGGAGTTGATGTGTACAGTCAAACAGCCGCCCTTGAGCTTGTAAAAGTTGACAACAAGGTATGCGGCCTGCTTGGGCTGAGTTTGTTGGACAGGGGCGTTGTTGCATTAAAAAGCAGAGTGACTGTAATAGCTACCGGGGGATGTGGTGCGCTTTACTATCCACACAGCACCAACAGCCGTGGAGCAGTTGGTGACGGCCTGACCCTTGCTTTAAAGGCTGGGGCAATCCTGTGGGATATAGAGCAGATCCAGGCTATTCCTTTTGGTTTAACGAGGCCTCGTTCAATGATTGGAGCCCTCTGTGGAGAGCCTTCTACTGCAGGCCCGGCCGGTCAACTACTTGATGGCCGGGGTGGTGTTTTGCTTGAAGCAGGGATTAACAAAATGACCCGGGCAGAAGTAACCAGGGTTATGATGAAGGCAATTAATGCCGGTCAAACTGATCCCTGTGGAGGTTTAACCCTGGACTTAAGGCCCAACCTTAAACTTGAAAATAGCGAGCAAATATATAAATCTATTCGCAGCAGCGGTATTTTTGATATCGTAAAAATAGCTTATGGCTTAGATGCATACCGGTGGGAAGAGCCCTGGAGCGTTATGCCGACTTTTCACTTCCAACTGGGAGGAATCAAGGTAAACTCCTCCGGTGAAACTGGTGTCAGGGGTCTTTTGGCGGCCGGGGAAATCGGGGCCGGATTGCACGGAGGAAACAGGCTGGGTTCAGTGGCCTTAAGTGAAGTTTATATGACCGGTACGAAAGCCGGCCTGTACTCAGTCAGTTATATAAGCAAAAACACAAAAGAGGTTGATCTGGATGATCAGGCTTTTGAAGCAGCCATTGAAAAACCGTCCCGGGAATGGAAGGCACTGCTCTCAGGACAGGGAACTCACGATCCCATCCGCCTGCGCAGTGAACTTGAAAAGCTGATGTGGCAGAAGGCCGGCCCGGTCAGGGAAGAAGCTTCTTTGCTGGAAGCGCTTACTGTGATTGATCGGCTTGCTGTTTGCAGCAAAGACCTGGCAATAAATACTGAAAAGGTCTTCAACCGGCAGCTGCTTGATGCTGTCGAGTTAAACCTGATGCTGCCGGCAGCCAGGGCTATTGTTTTAAGTGCTCTTGAGCGCCGGGAAAGCCGGGGTGCTCATCTGCGTAGAGATTATCCAGGCCGTAGTGATCGTGATTTTAAGTGCCATACATATATTGAGATAAAAGAAGATGGTTCATTCAAAACCGGTTTGGAACCGCTAATATCCTGAAATACGGTGAATGGGATGATATTAAAAAACTTGAAAGTCCGGTTAGCTATTAACCGCTTTAAAAGCAGGCAGGAAATAGAGAGTGCAAAAAGCACATTTATTGTGACAGTCGAAGACGGGGCTACAATTTTACAAGCCCTGCAGTATATTTATGAGTGCCTTGATCCTACCCTGGCCTTTGAATACAGCTGTCGTTATGGTCGATGTGGTCTCTGCGGAGTCATAGTTAATGAACGACCTGTCCTGGCCTGCACTGCCTTTATCAGAACAGCAGAAATAAATATAAAGCCCCTGGCAAACTTACCGCGGGTGCGTGACCTGGTTATAGATCGAACCTTGCTGGATGCTTTTTTAAAGGAACATGGGATATATTTCGCAGCAAATGCAGGTGAAGCAGCTGCCGCTTCCGGATCGGTTAATACCAGCCCGGATTTCAAACCTGTCATGGTCCCCGGTGGGCTGGTTAAGCTGTCGGGCTGCCTCGAATGCCTTTGCTGTCATTCTGCATGTTCCAGCTTAGATCCCGGGGGAGATAAATTAGAGAATTTTGCCGGTCCTTATATATTCCTTAAACTGGCTCAGCTGCACCTGGATCCCCGTGATCATGTGGATAGAAAAGATCAGGCACGCAGATTCGGGATAGAAAAATGCTTAAGTTGTAAGGGCTGTTATTGTCCACAGGGCATCCCTGTTTACCGTGAAGCGATCCAACCATTGCTCTCTTGACAGATCTGAAGATTGCTTTTTTTTGTAAAAAGTGTTTAAATAAATAGCCGTGCTAATTAATGCTGCACGGAAATTATGAATAAGACAGGTGAGCTTGCTTGAGTGTACAAACAGAAAATAGCATCCGTAATATAGCTATTATTGCCCATGTTGATCATGGTAAAACAACCCTGGTAGACGGTTTATTGCGCCAGGGAGGAATATTCCGTGACAATGAGCAGGTTGTGGAAAGAATAATGGACTCGAATGACCTGGAGAAAGAAAGAGGTATCACTATATTATCAAAAAACATAGCCGTTCATTACGGTAATACAAAGGTTAATATTGTTGATACGCCCGGCCACGCTGACTTTGGTGGGGAAGTTGAAAGGGTATTAAAAATGGTTGATGGGGCATTATTGCTGGTTGATGCATTTGAAGGACCGATGGCACAGACAAAATTTGTGCTGCGTAAAGCCCTGGATGTTGGGCTGCGCATAATTGTAGTTATTAATAAGATTGATCGCTCCGATGCCAGGCCTGAAGAAGTTGTAAATGAAGTCTTCGATCTATTTGTTGAACTTGAAGCAGAAGATTGGCAGCTCGATTTTCCCGTTATTTATGCAGATTCACGCCGGGGTGCAGCTACTTTAAACCCTGAAGATGAAGGAAAAAGTCTGCAGCCTCTTTTTGATATGATCCTGGAGGAAATTCCACCTCCCCGGGCCGATGCCGGACAGGTACTGCAGCTGCAAATAAATACACTTGATTATGATGACTATGTCGGACGTATCGGTATCGGAAGGATCCGGAACGGTTGGCTGGATAGTGGGCAAATCGTTGCTTTGTGTAAACAAAACGGCCAGGTCGAAACAGTTAAGATAGGAAAGCTGTGGACCTTCGAGGGTTTGAAGCGCAGTGAAACTGCTTCAGCTGGAGCCGGAGATATTGTTGCCGTGGCAGGTCTTGGCCAGGTTAATATCGGTGAAACAATTAGTGATCCGGCCAAACCGGCACCGCTTCCTTTGCTTAATATAGACGAACCAACCCTGACTATGAACTTTATGGTTAATGATAGCCCATTTGCCGGTCGGGAGGGCAAATATATTACTTCTCGCCAGCTGCGCAGCAGGCTTTGGAAAGAAGCTGAAACCAACGTTAGCCTTAAAGTTTCGGAGACAGATTCCCCGGAAGTATTTGAAGTCGCCGGCCGGGGTGAACTGCACCTGGGCATATTAATTGAGACTATGAGGCGAGAGGGTTATGAGCTGCAAATATCAAAACCTAAACCTATCTTAAAAATTATCGACGGGGTTACATGCGAGCCTTATGAAAAGTTGTACCTGAATGTTCCGGAAGTTTATTCCGGGAAGGTCATAGAGAATCTTGGTGAAAGGCTTGGAGAGATGCAGAGCCTTGAGCCGGTCGGTGAAAAGAGTATAAAGATGGAATTTATTATCCCTGCCCGCTGTTTGATTGGTTTTCGCTCTGAATTGTTAACCGATACCAGGGGAGAAGGTATTATGCATCATCTTTTCAGTCACTATGGAAGCTATAAAGGTGATATTCCCGGCCGGCGCCGGGGGGTGCTGATTGCCTATGAAACTGGGGATGCAACTCCTTACGGTCTTGTTAGCATGGAAGATCGCGGCACACTATTTATTAAGCCTGGCCAGAATGTCTATGCCGGCATGATCGTTGGCGAGCATGCCCGTGAAAGCGATTTGGAGATCAATGTTTGCAAGAAAAAACATTTAACCAATATCAGGGCCAGTGCGGCTGATGACGCAATTAAACCGGTTCCGCCAAAGATTTTTGCACTTGAACAGGCGATGGAATTTATTGCCGATGACGAGCTGGTTGAAGTTACACCTACGGCTATTCGTATGCGGAAAAAAATTCTGGATCGCAGTATCAGAGAACGTGCTTCAAAAAAGAGGTAATGTTTATTATATTTTTTTATCAAATGATATATGCTAATATATATGAAACGAGGGATGAAGAGTGCAAAAATTCTATAAAGACAATGATCTCGAGCAGTTGAAGCTTGCAAATTTTTACCTTGACCTCTTTAATAAATCACTTCATCCAGTAGCGTTTCTGGATAAAGAAGAACGAGTTCTCGATGTTAATGAAGAGTTTGAAAAGATTTTTGGCTACAGCAGGAAAGAAATGCTTGGCATATCGATTAATGATTTTATTGTTCCCGATGAGCTTAAGGAAGAAGCCGAACAGTTTATGGGAACCGTCATGCAAAACAAATCTCACTTTTCCAACACCAGGCGTCGAAGCAAAAGCGGTGAATTAATTGAAGTTGAGGCCGTCGGAAATCCGATTGTACTTGAAGGTGAGTTTATCGGCTTATATGCCATGTATCGCGATAGACGGGTGGAAGAAAAGGCTTTAAAAGATTTAAGGCGGGAACGTGCTTATTTTCACCAACTCTTTGAAAACTCGCCTGATTCAATTGCGCTGCTTGATGACCGTGACAGGATTATAGATTTTAACAAATCCTTTGAAAGTATGTTCGGCTATAAACTGGAAGAGGTGAAAGGTAGCTGTATAGATGTAATCATTGCCAGTGGCCGTTATAAAAAAGAAACACAGGAGTTTGCCCGGGCCCTGATCAATGAAGGAAAAACTATCAAGGCAGAAACCGTCAGAACCACTAAAAACGGCAAGGAGGTAGATGTAGAACTACTGGCGTACCCGATTTACCTTGACGAAGATCGACTGGGAGCATATGCCTTTTACCGGGATATCTCTGATCGGAAAAACAAGGAGCGGGAAATCCGGGAACTTATCTACAGAGATTCTTTAACCGGAATTTACAACAGGAAGTATGCTTATGAAAATCTGGAGAAAAAACTCGATAAAGCTAAGGATGAAAAGGGTATAGTTTCATTTCTTTACTTCGATTTGGAAGATTTTAAAAAGGTAAATGATGCCAGGGGCCATTCTTTTGGCGATCTCCTGCTGATCAAGATTGCCGAAAGAATTAGCACTTATTTTGCGGGACAAGTGGAGTTGTGCCGGGTTGGTGGGGATGAATTTATGGCTATTGTTAATGATCCCTACGCATCACCTATGCATTTTTATATAGATCAGCTTGAAAAACTCTTTGAAAAAGATTTTGTCGTAAATGGAGAAAAAATCAAATCAGGTTTAAGTACAGGCTATGCTACTTATCCAAAAGACGGGACTGATCTTGATCATTTAATATATACAGCCGATTCCAGGATGTACCGGGAGAAAAGAATTAATAGGATCAGGAAAAATCCTTCACGGAAGGATACAACAGTGGAAGAATTGATGGAGAGCTGCGATTAAATTAAAGAAAGGGCAGCAATGAATAGAAAACGAGAAAAAGAAATTGAAAGCCCTGATTATTTAAGCTGGCAATATAATGATGAGCCCGGGCAGAAGGCTGAAGGGTTTCCCTGGGGTCCGCATAAAGTACCTGTCTATCTTGATTTTGAAGGAATTTCAATTAGCTTTGAAAAGTGCAGGGAAGGGCTGTCTTATCGCAGGGAAGATTCTTCCGGGGCAATGGAAAAAACAATTATAGTAGAACGAGGCAAACTA
>SLBE01000245.1 GCA_007126465.1 Syntrophomonadaceae bacterium
CCGGTAAAAACGGGCGATAAGCTTGATTTAGGCGGCGGACAGGAGCTAATATTCGTAGAAGCTAAAATGCTGCACTGGCCGGACAGCATGTTCTGCTACTTAACCGGCGATAATATTTTATTCCCCAACGATGCCTTTGGTCAGCACTATGCCAGTGAGTTAATGTATAACGACCTGGTGGACCAGTGTGAACTTTTTGAGGAGGCAATCAAGTATTACGCCAACATTTTAACACCCTTCAGTAAACTGGTTACCGCAAAAATTAAGGAAGTAGTCGGTCTCGGTGTGCCGGTAGATTTGATCTGCCCCAGCCACGGGATCATATGGCGGGATAACCCGATGCAGATCGTGGAAAAATACCAGCAGTGGGCTGATGCTTACCAGGAAAACCAGGTTACCCTCGTTTACGATACGATGTGGGACGGTACCAGGCGAGCCGCTGAGGCCATTGCTGAAGGAATCAAGGAAGCTAACAGCACAATTGATGTTAAACTCTTCAACATCGGACGTGCCGATAAAAATGATGTTGTCACAGAGATATTTAAATCAAAAGGAGTTATTGTCGGTTCACCGACGCATAACAAGAGAACTCTTGATGCAATCGCCTCACTGATGGAAATGGTCAAAGGACTGGGCTTCAAGAATAAAAAAGGTGCTGCCTTCGGCTGTTACGGCTGGAGCGGCGAGTCAGTGCAGCTGCTTAATGAGTCTCTGCAAGAATCAGGCATTGAACTGATTAACGAAAAAGGCCTTAAGCTGTTGTGGAATCCCGATGAAGAAGCCAGGGCAGAATGTGTCAGCCTGGGCAGGGAAATCGGCGAAGCGCTTGCCTAATGTTTCCAGTGTGTCTTAGTTGTGAAAGAAAGAAAAAGCTCCTATCAGGCTGGGCTGCCAAGTTTGTGATAAACCGGCTGAAAAACTGAATCGAGCGTAAAGTTCAGGATTGGAAATACAGTTTTAGAAAAGCCTGAAGCGAACGTAAAGTGAGTGCAGGAAATTAGACGACGAAGTGAAGCCTGGAGCAGGTTGGCCGACAGGAAGTCGGCCACCGAGCGAGGGCTCCGGATGAGCCCATCGCGAGGGCAACCCAGGCGGAAGACTGAGACTGAGTCGTATCCTAATTTCGCACGCAACGATCAGAGAGCGAAGGCTTTCTAAAAGGTATAGAAGAATAACTCCCGCTAAAAGGCTGAAGCTAAGACGTTGTAGCTTCAGCCTGCTTGTTCGCGCCAATTCCGTTCCAGATAATATCGATCAGCCCGGCTACTTTTTCTTCACTCACATCCTGACCATCCAAAACTACCATTCCGCCGATCACATCAAAATTTACTGCTAACAGAAGACGTCCGGCCATTTCAACATCAAGTTCAGGCCGCACTTCTTCAGCTTCGATTCCTTCTTGCAAACGCACGGTTATGCCTTTTAGTATTTCGCGTCGTTTTTCGATTACCCAGCCATGCATTTCCTGCAGGCTAAGCGGCCGCTCGTTAAAAAGCAGGTAAAGGCGCTGCCGGTTTTCCCTGAGAAGTTCAAGATGAGCCAAAATCAAACCTGACATGGTTTGCTTAACCGGAGCAGCAGTAGAAAGGTGCTGCCGAAAAAGCTGTAAGTACAGGTCGGCGCAGTGGGAGAAACTCTCTTTAAAAAGATCTTCCTTGCTGGAAAAATACTCGTAAACTGTTCCTTTACCAACCCCGGCCTGCTCAGCAATCTCGGTAATAGTGACCTGGTAGTAATCCTTATCAAGAAACATTTCTACTGCTGCCAGCAAGATCTGTTCCTTCTTGTCCCCACCTGCATTATTTCTATTTCCATCTCCGGGCAATTAAAACACTCCTTTTCCGTAATCCAAAACGTTACTGGATAACATTAAAAACATTTTCACCTGATACCCCCAGCAGGTATAGAATTATACCTGCTACAAGCAAGACTACCAGCATGCGTAAGGTCACCATTACAGTAGGGTTCTTGGTTAAGGACCCTAAGTTTAAGCGACCAAACCACCCTGTACCACCCGGCCTTTCAAGCCTGCCGGTTCGGTTACCGGCCCACTCCAGTTCGTTATCCCACTGAAGCGTCGAGACACTTTCTTCATGAGGTTCTTTTTTTTCTTTTGTTACAACAATATAAATTGAGGGCATCGCCAAAAGAAGCAGGAACGTACCGGTGATCTGACCACCGATAATGGTAATGGCCATTGGAGCCTGAAGCTGAGCACCCTCACCAAGTCCCAAAGCCAGGGGCAGAAGACCCAGACCGGTAGTAATGGTTGTCATCAGGATCGGGCGCAGGCGAGCCGTTGCCCCTTCAATGATTGCTTCCTGCAGGGGTAGCCCGTGGATCCTTCGCTGCTGATTAATGTAATCGATCATAATAATACCGTCATTGACAAGGATTCCCGACAAAACCACCACCCCAATCAAAGCAGGCACGCTAATATTATTACCGGTTATCATCAGGGCAGCAATTGAGCCGGCATAGGCCATAGGCAGGCTCAGGATAATAATAAAGGGATGGAGCAGGCTTTCAAACTGGGCCGCCATGACCAGGTAGACCAGGAGTGCTGCCATTATGATCACCAGTTCCAGTTCATCCATGACATCGCCCATCAGGTCAAATGAGCCGGATGGTTTAATCTCATAACCTTCAGGCAAGGTGAGCGCTTTCAGATCTTCAAGGGCCATTTCTGTAGCGGTTCCCAGGTCAAGATCACCATACTGCATCTGGACTTCTCCTACTACCCGCTGATTCTCCCTGGGAATACTTTGCGGGCCAAAATCTTCTGACAGGGTGGCAACATCACCCAGGCGGATAAATTCTCCTCCCGGGGCATAGAAGCCGATATTGGCCAGGTCATCGATAGTATCGATATTGCTCTTTTCATAGCCAAGAATAATGCTCAAGATGCCAACGTCAGTCTCTATTCTGCTGACAGGAACACCCTCCAGGGCCTGGCGCACAGCGCCTGCTACCTGGGCCTGGGTCACTCCTTTCTGAAGTGCTTCGCTTTGATCGAGGCGAATTTGCACTTCCGGCCTGCTTGCTTCCAGCGAAGACTGAACATCACTAAACTCAGGATTTTGCTCCATGATCCCGACCGCCTGCCCGGTTAAATCAGTAACAGTATCCAAGTCTCTTCCGCTGATTGTCAGGTCAAGGGTAGTCTCCAGGCCGGCGGCATCAAGCAGTGACTCACGGTTTACATTAATTTCGGCATCCCAATCCAATTCCTGGACCTCTAAACGCACCTCTTCAATAATCTGGCCGATTTCACCAACATAAGCAGGCTTAATCTCAGCTCGCACCTGAGCCCTGTTTGTTGCACCTCCACCGCCGCCGGACATCCCCATAAAGCCCCCGCTGCCAATTTGCACAGTATACGAGGCTACTTCTTCCCGGTTTTCCAGAATATCCTCGATTTCTGCTGCATATTGATCAGTAATAGACATAGCCGTACCGGGAGGAAGGCTCGTATCGATCGTAAAGGCAGATTCTTCCGTGCCGGGGAATAATTCTGTGCCAAGGGTGGTAAAACCAAGACCGGCAATACCAACAAGAATAGCAACAAAGATCAAGATCCACCAGGGACGGCGGACCGCAAGTCGCAATACACTGCGGTAAACATGCAGGCGGTTGGTCACCCCGTTTTTTGCAATTCTGTCTTTCTTGCTTCGGTGCAGAGATCTGGAAGCCAGAAGAGGAATAACCGTTAAAGCAATTGCCAGCGAAGCAAGGATTGCACAGGCAACCACAAGAGCAAATTCCCAGAAAAGCTGGCCGGCCAGGCCCGTCAGGAAAACAACAGGGAAGAAAACGCTAATGGTAGTCAGGGTTGAAGCGGTAATTGCCCCTGCGACCTCTTCCGCTCCCTGGACAGCAGCATCGGCAGGGGTTTTACCCATCTGGTAATGCCTGAAAATATTTTCACTAACCACAATGGCGTTGTCAACAAGCATTCCGGCGGCCAGGGCCAGGCCTCCCAGGGTCATCAGGTTAATGGTCATATTTGTAAAATAAAGTAGAGTAAATGTAGCAATAATGGCCGCAGGAATACTGATCCCGATAAACATGGTAGTCCGCCAGTTGCGCAGGAAAACTATTAGCACAATAATGGCCAGGACAGCGCCACCGAGCAATGCTTCTGCCAGGTCAGCCAGGGCTCTTTCAATTTCTGTTCCCTGGTCGAGAGTAATATTAAAATCTACCTGGGAAAATTCTCCCTTGCTTTCCTCAGAAAGCTGATCCAGGGCAGCCCTAACCCGGCTGGCAACCAGCACAGTATTAGCATCACCTTCTTTTTGAATGCTGAGACTGATACTCGGCTGCTGGTTGTAACGGGCAATCGAATCGGGAGTGTAAGTATCCCGGGCTATTTCGGCCACCATACCCAGGGTAATAGTATCTATGGGAAAATCGTCATCAAAGTCAAAATCACCGAAAGGAGAACCGCCGGGTGACATGGAGCCGACTATGGAAGATGTGGCATAGTCTACCAGGAGCTCTTCCAGGGCTGACGAAGCATCTTCCAGGCTACCATTAAAATCGGCATCAAAGTTATCCAAAAAGCTTCCCAGGTCAGGCACTGATATAATCGGATCGCGGCGGATATTCTCCCAGTCTTCATGAAAGCTCAAAACCAGGTAATTACTGCCGCTATCAGTGACCAGGGGTTTCTTTTTGGCTAAGGCTGTCACTTCGGCAGCACTGATATTTAAACGCTCCATAGCAACCGTATCAAGCGGCACGATTATTCGGTCACTGTCTAAAACGGCCCGCTCAATCAACCAGACATCGTTAAGGCGCACAGTCTCGGCAGCACTTGATTCCAACTCCCCGCTGTTGTCACTCAAAACTGAACTGCCCAGCGAATCCATAGATAGTGCAAGCTGCTGCCTGGAATCCTCATAGGAAATATGGGGACTCGATGTAAAAGGGCGCAGGCTCCCTTTGATATCTTCATCTTCTTCCAACCAATCTGCTGCAATGGGCAGGTAAAAGCTGCTTCCGGCAATATAAGCCCGGTCAAAATCGAAAAAATCATCCCAGTAAACTTCATAGCGGGGAAACTCAAAGGCACCGTCACCGAAGCCGGCAAAACCTCCGTCAAAAATATTGTTTTCCCCGGCCAGTAATTGATTCAGGTCAACATTGATTTCCGCGCCAATCATTTCTTCCAGTCTTTCCAGATCAACCTGGAAACCAACCACCAGGTCTGAGAGCATGTTTTGATCTGTCTGGCGTCCCAGAAAACGAATCCGCACCTGACGGTCTTCAAGATCAATAATCCCGGCCGGCAGATCGCGCAGGCTGGCCCTTAAAACATTAGCGATTTGATCGAATGACAGTTCATACTGATCCATCTTTTCAGGAGTGGTCCTGATAAAGAGATCCTGCTGAGCGCCGCCCTGGATAGTAACTGATGCTACACCCAGTACTGATTCCAGGCGGGGAGCAGCTGTGTCTTCCAGCCACTCTGTTAAATCAACCAGGTTATCCGTGCCGCTGGCTGAGGCGGCCATAATCGGCATCAAGGTTGGGTCAAATTCGAGGATCATGGGACGCTGCACTTCATCAGGAAGATCGAGTAAATCCATGCGCACATTTACATCTTCACGAATTTCTTTTACATTAATACCCCAATCAAACTGCATTATGACCAGGGATGTGTTTTCCTGGGATCTGGAAACAAGGTTGGTCAGTCCGCTGACAGCAGACACACCTTCTTCAACAGGTCGGGTAACAAGTTCTAATGTTTCCTGGGGAGAACTGCCCGGGAACACAGTGATTACTGCCAAAACGGGAGGTTGAATATCGGGCAGCAGATCAAGGGGGCTCTGGTAAAGGCTAACCAGGCCGATTAATAATACCAGCAATAATATTGTCCCCGTGGCTACGGGTCTCTTAACTGCCAATTTAGACAGGCTCATCTGCACTTGCCTCCGGCCGACCGGTCGGTCGGCATTTTAAAAGATTATATCATAATAGGAATAGGAATAGTTCCTGTGAGATAAAGTTCTATTTTTCCGAATTAACCTAACAAAACATAGCTAAGACGACCTGTGACGTAAGTAAATTTTACCGGGGTAAAAGCTTACCAATAGCACTTCCAACAACCAGGACGGCAAGCCCGAAGAGAGTGTAGTAGAATGGCACAATCGCAACCAGATTTACACTGTACTCCAGCACATCATAAAAAAAACCTGTCTCAAAAAGACCGCCACTGATTAATCCAAGTTCAAGCATAACAGGTAAAATAATATCCCATCCCTGCAGGGCCAGGTAGAAGCTTACTCCTGATAACAGGGCTGCTGCACCAAACCACTTCAAGGCACTGGAGAGTCCGGTCAGAAAAAAGAGAACAATCAAGCCAAGAATGAAAACGGCCGCAGTAATGTAACGATAAACACTACAAAATTGCCTGGCCAG
>SLBE01000096.1 GCA_007126465.1 Syntrophomonadaceae bacterium
AGTGGCGAGTTATTTAACACGGCTGCTCCATCACTCGATCTGGGAATTGAAGCTGTCATAGCGATAATATTAGCAGCTTACTCTTGGAAGTGGATGAATGACCCAGTCAAGCTTTTGAACTCCGGCCGTTCTTTCGTCTTTCCAGGTTAAATTAGACCGGTAGAATGTCTGTTACTTCCCCAAGTTCTGCTGGGTAGTGCAGTTAAGGCAGGGAGAATCAGGAACAGAAGGGGTGTTTTGTGTAGTTTGACATTGTTTGAAAATAAAAAGTATAATTACGTAGAAGCGACATTAAAAATTATTTCACATATATTCATATTAATTAAAGTGGCTTTCCATATTATGATTTTAAACCTGAGTGGACTCAATTATAACTATTTCAGCACCAGCAGAAACCTGTTACCCTGAACAGTTCAAATCTTAAGTCCGCTTGCAAATAAGGTTTTAGTAAAAGAACAGGCAGGTTAAGTTGTCATGGCCATAACCGTTAGAGAAGCACTGAAAATAGGGCGGCTATCTGAAGCCCAGGTTCTGGCCGGCAGCGCCGGGTTGGACCGGGAAATTCGTGCTGTAGATATTATTGACGTTCCTGATGCAGCAATCTGGTTCCAGCAGGATTCTTTGCTTTCCACTACATTTTACGCCCTGAAAGATAATATAGATGCCCAGCTGAAAATGCTGGATGATATACATGCCTGCGGCGGTGCCGGCCTGATCATCTTCTCCCCGGAACGCTATATCACCCATATTGATCAACGCTTGATCCAGAAAGCAGATCAAATCAGCCTGCCTCTTTTGCAGATGCCGGATTGCTCCTACATCGATGTAATTGTTCCTATCATGAGCCAGATTTTAGATAAGCAGGTTAAAGCCCTGGAATATGCCCGCGAAGTCCATAGCATGATGACTCAAATGGTTCTCAGGGGAAAAAGCCTGCAGGAACTGCTATCTTCCATGGCTTCACTGCTAAATAAACCGATCTTAATGGCCGATGCGGAACTTTTACTGCAGCATGCTGCCCTGCCTCCCGGGGCAAGCTGCTCCGCGCCCCTGGCCATGCAGTGGCAGAAAAATGTAACTCCCCTGCTGCTGGAAGACTTCTATCCCCGCAAGCTTCTCAAGAAAATGGTCCAGGATAAAAAACCTGCTTACTGCCACTATAGTAGTGCTGATAGGATGATGCACGACTTTTTCTTCCCCATCATCGCCGGTGATAATTTTTACGGAGCCTTGATAGTACCGAACCTGGAAGATGAACTTGATAAGGAAAAAACCACTACCCTGGAAGCGGGAGCAATAGCTATTGCTTTAGATACCCTTAAAGAGAAAGCAATACGGGAGGCCGAACATAAAAGTGAACGTGATTTTTACAACGAACTCTTGCTGGGCAACCTGAAAAGCAGGGATAATATTACTTCTCAGGCCCGGCAGTACGGATTGGATGCTTCCGGCAGTTATTACGTAATGCTGACAGAAATCAATAAGGAAGAACTTTACCGGGATAAAACAGCTGTCAGTAGCCCCGTTTTGAACAAAGATAGTATCGAGCGAAAGTTACACCGCCTGCTTAACTATGCCCTGGAAAAAGTAGGGGCAACAGGCACGGTAATTGACACCCTGGGCAGTATTGTAACCCTGATCCGTCTCCCTGAAAAACAAAAAATGGAACCTGCCCATGCTTACGGCAAAGATCTAATGCTTAAGTTAAGAGGTTACCTCAGTGAACATATGCCTGATCTGCCATTATACATGGCTGTTGGAGATTATTGTGCAGATATTGAAAGAATTAACACCGGCTACATGGAAGCCTGGGAAACAATTGATCTGGGCAAAAAAATCTATAAAACGGATTTTGCTCTTTCCTATTCCGACATGGCTCCTTATCATTTAGTTAAACGCTTTCTGGCTACTACCGGAAGCGCTGAACTTTATGAACGAATATTAGCCCCTCTCCTCCACTATGACCGCCAAAAAGGGGGCGAACTGGCAAAGACCCTGGAAACATACCTGGAATGCAACTTCTCTAGAACCAGGACTGCCGAAAGACTTCACCTGCATCGCAACTCCCTTAACTACCGGCTGCAAAAGATCGAAGAACTACTGGGAAGAGAACTCGACAGCCTTGACCCTTTTCCTATTTTACTGGCTTCAATCAGCCGACGCATTAACGGCTAAACCCTCTTAATCCCCGCTCTGCATTGACAGAGAAGCTTTATTTAGATCAACGGTTTACAGATTTGAATCAGCACATCATTTAATTGTGCAAAACGCACAAATGCATCTCTATGATTCTCCTCTTTTAACAAAGGATATTTCTGCGAAAAATTTAAATAGCCTAACAGTTGTCTAAATTAGCCCATCTTTATAAACGAGAGAGAGGACTGCCATGAAATACCTGAGAGGCGTTTTTGATCTATGCACCGGCTGTGAAGCCTGCCTGCTGGCCTGTTCGAGCCGGGCAGCCGGAGGATACAGCCCGCGTGCAGCCAGATTGAAGATTTTAAAAGAAAAAGAAAATATTATTAACCGCCCCCTTGTTTGCACTCAGTGTGAAAATCCTTTTTGTTTGAATTCCTGTCCGGTTGAAGCCATCACCAAAGATGAGAAGAGTGGGGTGGTCCTAATTGACAAAGGAATATGCACCTCCTGCGGAAACTGCCTGACAGCCTGCCCGGATAAGATGATCATATGGGACCAGAACGGAAAAGCAGACAAGTGCGATCTCTGCGAAGGAAATCCACTCTGCGTGCAGTACTGCGTGCCGGGGGCTTTGAGAATTACAGAAAAGGTGGAGGTGGCCGGCGGGTGAAGATATCGGAGAGCATGAAAAAGTTACTCTACATTGATCTGGACAAAAAGGAGGCATCGGAACTGGCAATTGATGCTCGACTGGAAGAATCTTTTATCGGGGGCAAAGGCTACGGAACCCGGATTCTATACGATCTTTTACCGGAAGGGTGCGATCCTCTTTCTCCGCAAAATCTGCTGATGTTTATGGCCGGCCCACTGACCGGGACCATCGCTCCGGCAATGCGCGGTTGCGTGGTAACCAAGTCACCCCTGACCGGCACTTTTAACGACTCATACTTTGGCGGCCATTTCGCCCAGGAAATTCGCTATTGCGGCTATGGTGGCATCATTATTGCCGGCAGGGCTGAAGAACCTAGTTACATCTGGCTTGAAAATGACAGTGTGGAAATCCGCTCCGCAAAAGAAATATGGGGCCTCGATACCTTTGACACGGTGGAAAAACTGCGGCAGATTCACGATGACGATACAATTAAGACAGCCTGTATCGGCCCGGCCGGGGAAAAGATGGTCTCCTACGCCCTGATTAATTGTGAATATAACCGCCACGCTGGACGGGGTGGAACAGGTGCCGTTATGGGTTCAAAAAACTTGAAGGCCCTGGTTCTGCGGGGCAGCCAGGTTGTAACTCCGGCTGATCCGGTTGCCTTCGGCTCAGCTGTTGATCAAGCTTATCTGGAGTTGGCCCAGAGTGACGACATAAAAAACTTTAACAGTGAAGGCACTGCCGCCTCGATCGACTTTGCCAATGAGGAGCAGCTCCTGCCGACCCACAATTATTTTGATGGAGCCTTTGCAGATGCATCCGGCTTGAACTCTGTAGCACAGCGACAGCAGTTTTGGCTGCGAAACGTAGCCTGCGCCGGCTGCCCCATCGCCTGCGGCAAAATAGGAACGATCAGGAGAGGGCGACGCAAAGGACTGATTTCTGATGTTGTTGAATATGAAACAGCAGCGATGATCGGCAGCAATCTCGGCCTGGGTGATGTCAGGGAAGTCGCTTACCTGGTTAAAAAATGCGATGCCCTGGGGTTAGACGGCATGTCTGCCGGCGGAGTAGCCGGATTCGCGATTGAAGCTTTTCAAAAAGGATTAATCAGCATAGAAGATACAGGTGGTTTAGAGTTAAAGTTCGGGGATACGGCCACAGTGGATTACATCCTGGACAGCGTTGCTTCCCGCACTGGCCTGGGCGATCTTTTAGCCAGGGGTGTGAGGGGTGCCGCCCGGGAACTTGGTAAAGAGGCAGAAGATTTTGCAGTCCACATTAAGGGCCTGGAAAGCCCGGCCTGGGGGCCACGCAGTGTACCGGGTATGGGCCTGGCCCTGGCTACTGCCGACCGTGGAGGCTGCCACCAGCGCGCTTTTCCCATACTCTATGAATTAGGCGGGGAATGGGAAGGCAAAGTGGTCGAACGCAATGCCATTGCAGGAAAGGCCAAGATTGTAGCCCACCTGCAAAACTACCTGGCTTCCCTCGATACCCTGGTTAAGTGTGACTTTGCCCAGTATGGCATTAGTGCAGAAACTTACTGCCGGATGCTTGGAGCAGCCCTGGGCCGCCCCTTTAATACCGCCATGCTGATGGAACTGGGTGATAGAGTTTGGAACCAGGGCCGGCTCTTTAACCTGCGTGAAGGAATTACCCGGGCCGATGACAATCTCCCCAGGCGCTTCACCGAAGAACCTCTGCCCGAGGGGCCGCATCAAGGAGAGAAGATTTCTAAAGATCAGTTGGAACTGATGTTGGACGAATATTATAGTGCCCGGGGATGGGACTTAGAGGGCCGCCCCACGGAAGAAACCCTGGATCGCCTGGGTTTGCATGACATGACGGCTCTGGTTAAAGTGTTAATTTTTAATCAGTAAGCGTGCATATATTAGCCATTAAAACATACTGCAGATCGTTAAAGGAGGGCTTTGCCGATGAAAGATTTACAAAAACTGCACTACTTTGAAGTACCCACGGTTATGAAGCACGGACTCGGCGCTGTAAAATACCTGCCGGGTGAACTGGCGCTGTTGGGAGTAAAAAAACCTCTGCTGGTGACCGACCAGGGCGTTATTAAGGCCGGCCTGCTCGACAGTGTCATAAAACCGCTACAAGAAAGTTCCATAAACTATGTTCTTTACGATGAAGTTGTTTTTAACCCACCCCTTGCTACTGTGGCCAGGGGTACTGAAAAATATCAGCAGGAAGGTTGCGATGGATTGGTGGCCTTAGGCGGCGGCAGCGCCATGGACGCAGCCAAAGCTATCGGGGTGGAAATTGCCCACGGTGAACCGGTTCTGGAATACGAATGCGCCGAAGGGAAAAAAGAGCTGTGCAATCGCATTCCTCCCCTGGTCTGCATTCCGACAACAGCGGGAACCGGCAGTGAAGTTACCCTGTGGGCGGTAATAACCGATCCGGAGCGGGAATATAAGTTTAATTGCGGTGGGCCTCTCATTGCCGCGCACCTGGCCCTGGTTGATCCCCTGCTGCACTTATCGATGCCGGCTGAAATAACAGCAGGAACAGGCATGGATGCCTTATGTCATGCTATCGAGTGTTATACCTGCGCCTATGCCCAGCCGCAAACCGATGCTGTGGCGTTGCTGGCTATCGAGTATGCCGGCAAATACCTGCGCCGGGCTGTTGCTTACGGACAGGACGTGGAAGCCCGTTATCACATGGCCATGAGCTCTTTGCTGGCCGGTCTTTCCTACGGCAGCGAAAGTGCGGGAGCGGTTCATGCCATGACCCAGACCATGGGAGGAATATTTCCCGTCCATCATGGTATTGCCGTTGGTGCAACCCTGGTCCCGGTTATGGAATATAACTGGCTGGGTGAACCGGCCAAGTATGCCCGTATTGCCCTGGCCCTGGGCAAACCGGTCATCGGCATGAGCGAAAGAGAGGCTGCCCTACTCGCAGTTGAAGCGGTCCGGGAGCTGGCTGAAGACATCGGCATCCCGCGTCTCAAGGAGCTGGGCATTAAAGAAACGGATATTTCCCGCCTGGCAGAAGAAGCATTTAAGGATCCGCAGACTATTGGTAACCCGCGGGACCTGACTGTAGAATCTTACGAGCAGATCTACCGCCGTGCTCTTTAAGTGAAAGGTACAACAGAAAAAAAGCTTGACCGGCTCTATACTTTGTTCCGATTGTTGTGTAATATGACAATAATCAAATAAATTTAAAGCAGGTGATTCAAGCTGGTTGTTGCAGATATTTACCAGGAAGCCTTGAGGTTAATCAAGGAGGCGGAGAAAAAGGGACTGGTCCTGAGGTTGCTTGGAGGGTTGGGCATACGTCATTATTGCTCCAGCGCCACGGAAGAGCCCTGGCTCCGCGAGTACGAAGACATTGACTTCATCGCTTCAAAGTCGCGAAGGGAAGAACTGGAAGGTTTTTTTGAGAAACAAGGCTATGAGCCGAATAAACAACAAACATTATTGTATTTTCCTGGAGCAGGAGCACACCCTTCACACTAATGAAGAATTGGAAAATATGACCCGCATGATTAAAGACCGGGGATATTACCCTGTCATACTGGAAAAGGATCAGATTAAAGA
>SLBE01000240.1 GCA_007126465.1 Syntrophomonadaceae bacterium
AAATGGCACTCCAAATTAAAGCGAACCATGTTCACTTTATCGGCATAGGCGGTTACGGGATGAGCGCTTTAGCCATGATTCTGCTAAAGAAAGGTTGCCGGGTCAGCGGGTCCGACTTAAAAGAATCGCTCCTGACTGAAAACCTTACTACTGCTGGCGCCACCGTTCACATCGGCCACAGCTCCGCCAACCTGGGCAGTGCCGACCTAATTGTCTATTCTACCGCTGTGCCTGCCGATAACCCTGAACTAACTGCCGCCCGCCAACGCGGCCTGACCCTGTGGCACCGCTCGGAGCTGCTTGCCGCCTTGCTTAACAACAGCTACGGCATCGCCATTGCCGGGGCCCACGGCAAAACTACCACCACGGCCATGGCTACCCTGCTCTTAGAGGCAGGCGGTCTCGACCCTACCGCCGTCATCGGCGGCGTCCTGCCCGCCTATGGCAGCAATGCCCGCGTGGGGCAGAGCCAGTACCTGGTGGCCGAGGCCGACGAAAGCGACAGCTCTTTCACCCGCTACTATCCCCGCCTGGCCCTGGTAACCGGCATCGAAGCCGATCACCTTGAACACTACAACAACGATTACGGCAGCCTGAAGCAGGCTTACGCAACCTTCCTGTCAAACCTTTCTGCAGAAGGCACCGCGGTCATCTGTGCTGACGACCCGGCTCTGCAGAAGCTGGCCGCAGAGCAAAACTGCGCCACCATTTCCTATTCCCTGACCGGCAACCCGCCCGCCGACTATTACGCTGCCAATATTACGATAAGCGGCCGCCAATCAACCTTCGATCTTTACCACAAAGAAAAAGCTGTTGCCACCGGAATTACCTTAAGCGTACCCGGCAGCCACAATATCAGCAACGCCATCGGTGCCCTGGCCCTCGCCGCTACCCTGGGCTTAAAGCCGGCAGCCTGCGCCCCGGCCTTAACCGCCTTTACCGGTGTCGGCCGCCGCTTCGAAATCATCGGCACTGCCCGCGATATTACCGTGGTCGACGATTATGCTCATCACCCAACCGAAATCCGTGCTACCCTGGAAGCAGCTCGTCCGACAGCAAAACGAGTGCTCTGCCTGTTTCAGCCCCACCGCTACAGCCGCACAGCTGCCTTCCTGGGCGAGTTTGCCCGGGCTTTTTCCGACGCCGACCTGCTCTTTCTGCACAGCGTCTATCCCGCCGGCGAAAAGCCCCTGCCCGGTGCTACCTCTGAGGCCCTGGCTGCCCTGATTCGCCGCGAGGGCGGCGTCGTAGTTCACTATAATGAGGACATTACCACCCTGGAAGAAGAAATCGCCGCCAAAGCCCGCCCCGGCGACCTGATCATCACCATGGGGGCCGGCGACGTGACCAGATCCGCCCCCCGTATCCTGGAACTCCTCCTGAAACAGAAGTGAAACAGTCTGAAGGGGGGTTTTGACTCAGACAGTTAATGCCGCACCTGTTTTGGCATACTTTTAATTTGAAACCATAAATCTGCATTGGTTTACGCTATACCGTAAACAAGTCAACAATTAGCCGTTATAAATGAAACTGCTTTAGGCGAAAATGCCTAAAACACAGGTTATTCAGATTATATTTCTTTGTGATATAATAAAAACAAGTGATAGATTGAGGTGCTAAATGTTGGAGGTCAGGATAATGTATAAATATGAAATTATAATATTTTGGAGCAAGGAAGATGAAGCTTTTGTCGCTGAGGTGCCAGAGCTTCCCGGCTGCATGGCGCATGGTGATACTCAGGAAAAGGCCCTAAAACACATAAAAGACGCGATTGATTTATGGATTGAAGCTGCGGCTGAATTTGGCATGAATATACCTGAGCCGAAAGGTGAAAAGTTATATTATGCCTAAATGCATTCTGCTGTTATAATGCCTGTATACTATAACAACTAATGTCCGGGAGATTTGTCCCTTGTCCAATTATGTAGACCTGCACAGCCACATATTACACGCTATAGATGACGGCCCCGGAACCCTTGAAGAGGCAGTAGATCTGGCCCGTTCCTACCTGTCAGCCGGTTTCGATACCGTGGTAGCCACCCCGCATGCCACCGAAGGCCGACCTGAAACTGGCCTGATTCTCGAGCGCCTGGAAGAACTGCAGGAAGAACTTAAAACCCTGCAAATCGCCTTAACAGTCCTGCCGGGCAGTGAATATCATATCGAACCTAAAACCTTAGAGCGCCTCCGCTCCGGCGAAATTATCACCCTGAATAACAGCCGCTACCTGCTTTTAGAGCTGCCCTTTTTCCAGCCCCTGCCGCCCTATACCCTGAAACTAATATCAGACCTGACCAGCGCAGGCTACGTCCCGGTCATACCCCACCCCGAGCGGGCTTTAGACCTGCAGCAGAATCCGCACCTGCTCTTCGATCTGCACGCAGCAGGCGCCCTCTTCCAGGCTACCTGGGGAACCCTAAGCGGCAGACTTGGCCCCGCTCCCCGCAGTGTAGTCAGCTTTATGCTGGAAGCCAACCTGGTCCATTTCCTGGCCACCGATGCCCACAGCCCTGCAACCAGCCTTCTCCAGCTGGAAAAACCGCTGGCCATACTGACAGAAAAGAAGGGAGAAGGTTTTGCCAGGTCTGTTACCACAGACCGTCCCGCCCACCTGATCGAAAACAAGGAGCTTGACCTGCCCCCGGCAATTGATCAATCTGCCTCTGCCAGCCACTCGGCCTACTATTCCAAAACACCTTTTGTTTCCAGGCTCCGCCGCCATCTTGGCCGCTGAAAAACTTAGATGTGACAAAAAGTGTCCGGCCATAGCAAATAACCAGGTCCGCATACTCCCATTTAATGGGGTTTTAGTTTTCCAAGCGGGATATTCTTATCTCGTGATCAGTTAGCTGCTTTTCCTGTTCCCGGCATACCTGTTTGAGCTCAGCCGTGTCATCCTGCCGGATCTTGTCGGCATCAAGAAGGACATGAACCTTTGGGCGAAGGTCATTTTCAATATTTACAACAACTCTTTCTATCCTTGCCACGCTATCGAGCACTTTGTGAATAAGACCCTCGAACTGCTGCTGGCTGACTTTCATTTCACCCTGCTCAGCTTTTATCTCGGTGATATCGGCCTTGATTCCAACCTGCTCAGTTTTCATCTCAGAGATATCGGCTTTAATTCCAACCTGTTCAGTTTTCATTTCAGAGATATCGGCCTTGATTCCAACCTGCTCAGCTTTTATCTCGGAGATATCTTTTCCCATTTTTTCTTGACCTTTAGTAAGTTTGTTGATTGCTTCATGTATGGCTTTGTCCATTGGTCAACCTCCGCTATCAAAAGTATATGATAACAATAATTCTACATGGTTTTTTAAAAAACCTGCCACTTACTAGTTGTTGCCAAAAATTATCCGGCACCGTTTGATACATAAATAGATTTTACCCGCGGCTTCTTTGTTCACTTCCCCCGGATCTGCTATAATCTGCTTAGGGTTATTTAACTAAAGATTTGCCGGAAGAGTTAATAGCTCTCAACTATTATAACGATGAAAAGGTGAATACAGGTGGCAAATAAAGCAAAATCACACAAGACTGACATACAATTTATTAAAGCAAAAACTCAAACCTACTTTGCTTCCAGGCCGGAAATTTTATTCGCATACCTCTTTGGATCAGTCGCAGCTGAGACAGCTACAATCCTAAGCGATATAGATCTTGAAGCGATATAGATCTTGCCGTCTATCTCGATCCGGCATTCCGGGAACCGTCAACAGGATTCGGCTATCAAAGTGAACTTATTACTGAATTATCGGAAATGCTCAAAACCAAAACCGACGTCGTTATTTTAAATAAAGCCACCCTAACCCTAAAATTTCAGGTGATCAATAAAGGTATTTTAATCTATAACCGCGATGATCATGCCAGAAGAGATTTTCATGAAAAAACCGTCAGGGAGTATCTTGACTTCAAGCCCTTTCTTGAGGTGCAGGCTCAATATCTCAAGAAAAGGTTGCATGAAAATACTTTTGGAGGTGGCCGGGCTGGTTGACAAAGAATTAATCTTATTTAAGTTGCAAAAACTTGATCGCTACTTAACCCAGTTAAAGAAGCACCAGGGGTTAACAGCTAACCACCTGGATAACAACCTTGATCAAGCCTGGATCATTGAACATGGTTTGCAGCTGAGTATCCAGCTTGTTTTGGATATTGGCAATCATATTTTGGCTGATGCCGGGAACCCTGCCCAGGATTATAGCAGGATATTCGATAAGCTGGCTCAAATCGATGTAATTCCGGCAGATTTTGCTCAGTCAATAAAAAACATGGCCGGGTTAAGAAATATTCTGGTCTATGAGTACACCGAAGTGGATATGGAAAAACTCTCTGATCTATTAAATAACAGGCTTGGTGATTTCAGCAAATTTGCCGCCTATGTCATGAACTACCTTGAAAATAAGTGATAATTAAATATCATGATTTGAAGCCACACTGGAGATAAAACCTGCAGGCTCTTTTATCCTCTCCTTCTATATTGACAAAACAGCTCAGGCACCGGTTGTCACCGCCTGCCAAAGGCTTTACCCCTTGACGATTCAGGCTTAGCCTGTACAATAGTTAATGTAGAAAAGAGGGATACGTTTTAAAAGGAAGGTGATATCATGGGTCATCCCGACCGCAGGCCGAAACGTGAAAAGAAAAGAAAAAGACAAAGGCAGAAAATGCTTGCCCGCCGCAACCTCTACCAGCAGACCTTAGATTTAACCCCCTACAACGCCGTCGGCCCCATGGTCAAAGGCGAAGAATTTGCCATCAAGTATAAATAATCTTGATCTTGCTGTAGATATTTCCACTGGTATGATATAAGCAAAGCTTAATAGTATGACTGGCCGAGGATAAATCAATTGCTTAAGCTTAGTGACAAAAGGCGTACGTCACCGGTTGTCACATAAGGGTGTTAATGTTTGCATGCTGTGCTTTACATCTTCGGTGGCGCCATTTATGCTGTTGATAAGTAATTCAGTGTGCTCGGAGGTAAGACAGATGCGTAAGGTTACAATCTCCGGAAAAGGACAAATAGCTATACCAGCAGAGCTGCGGCGGCGCTATGACCTGAAAAAAGGCGATCAGTTAATACTAAGGGAAAACGAGGATAGTATAATACTGTGCCCACTGGCAGAAAAACCGCTGTTGCAGTTGAGAGGTAAGTATAAAGATGATCAGGAAGAAGCTTTAAGCAAGCAGCTGCTTAAGGATAGATCGGTGGAGCGGGAGAAGGATAAATGAAAAATGTAGTTTTTGATTCCTATGCCCTCCTGGAATTGTTTTGTCCTGGCCCTGGCATTTGATGAAAAGGCTTCAATTGTAACGGGGGATCCGGAAATAATTAAGGCGGCAGAAGAAAATGAGTTAACGGTTATTGAGATCTAAACTTAAGAGAGGTATAAATGTACAGTTGATGAAGAACTTTCTTACGATTTCACCGAAAGTATTCGCATGAAGTATTATGACTTAAAACCATTTTGGAGAGAAAACCTGCAGGACCTTTTAACTTTGCACTAGCATGACAGAAAGTGTACGGCACCGGTTGTCTAGTTTCCCCGGCTAACTTTATAACTTCTTTGTTAAAGGGAAACTAAGGCAAAAGGGTGAGACAGGGGCAGAAGCAATGTGACAAAAAGTGTAAGGTACCGGTTAATTGCCAGTTGTCGTATCATGGCTTCTATCAGCATAAGCGCAAAGTGGCATAGCCGGCATCAAACTGGTCATTAGCACCTTGGAACATAGCTTAAGTTATGAAGGACCATTATTGAAGGAAAGAAAGTCTTTTAAATGAAACGGTTAAAAAGGGTTTCGGGTAACCAGGTCATCGATGCACTGGCCGCTATTTAAATCTTCTGTCCACAAGATTTTACAACCCATCTGCTGAGCGTTGATGACTATCATCGCGTCCCAAAAGGAAAAGCCGTTATTTTTCTCCAGCTCAACTGCTTTTTGCAGGTCTTCCAGTGAAGGTCGGTGCATGTGCCATTGTCCCAGGTCGGTAATAATCGATTCATTGACAAAGCTTTCCATTATCTGTATCATGTTTCATATCATGAACATTGGAGCCCTTATGGTAAGCCCTTATGGAAGAAGAACACTACTCAGCGCCACATCATGATTCTAATCTAACCGCAGGAAATGATAATGCTTTGCTTTGGATCTGTTGATCTCGTAAGGTTTAGATCGGGACCACACCCCTGAAATGTTGTATAATAGGGGTGGAGGGAGTGCAGCCAAATGAAAACTATCGAAGAAATTAAACAAAAGATTCGAGAGGACCAACAAGTATATAAAGATCAATACAA
>SLBE01000151.1 GCA_007126465.1 Syntrophomonadaceae bacterium
CCCCCTGGCCGGGGAAAAGAAATGCTGTCTTCATATCAATCACACCCATTTAGCATTAAATAATTATACAAAAATGTTAAATTCTAAATCAAAACCTCTTAACTCTGCACTACTGTTACCACTTCATCAACAGGCCGCCCCAGGTTAAACCGGCGCCGAATGCTACCATGGCCACCAGGCTGTTGTTTTTAAGCCGTCCTGCAATTAGTTCTTCATGGATCGCTATGGGAATTGTCGCTGAAGAGGTATTGCCGAACCGATCAATGTTTACAGGAACTTTATCTTGGGGGAGTTTCAACCTCTTTCGAATGTGTTCAATAATTCTCAGGTTAGCCTGATGGAGAAAAAGGTGATCCAGGTCACCGGCTACATAGCCATTACGTTTCAACATTAACGTTAAATTTTCCTCCACTACTTTAACGGCAAATTTGAAGATTTCATTGCCATTCATTTTAATAAAATGCATCCTATTTTCTAAAGTTTCAGTACTGGCAGGCATAGCGCTACCCCCGGCAGGAATCATTAAAAGCTCAGCACCCCGACCTTCGGAATGAAGCGAAAAATCAATAATGCCTCGTCCCCCTTCTCCGGCAGTTAAAACAACTGCTCCTGCCCCGTCACCGAAAAGAACGCATGTTCCGCGGTCTTCCCAGTCGGTGAACCTTGAAAGTACTTCAACTCCGACCACAAGGACATTTTTATATACACCGGTACTGATAAATTGATGAGCTACAGTAAGGGCGTAAACAAAGCCACTGCATCCTGCCGAAAGATCAAAAGCTGCTGCTTTTTCAGCTTTTAATCTTGTTTGAAGCAGACATGAAGTCGAAGGAGTAGGGTGATCTGGTGTAACCGTCGCTACAACGATCAAATCGAGATCAGATGGCTTCACTGCTGCCCTGTCAAGAGCTTCCCTGGCAGCAGCTTCTGATAAGTCTGCATTTGAAAGCCCTTTTTCAAGCTTTCTTCTTTCCCGTATTCCGGTTCTTGATACAATCCACTCATCACTGGTTTCAACCATTTTTTCCAGGTCCCTGTTAGTAAGAACTGTATCTGGGAGAGATATTCCTGTTCCACTAATAATTGTATTGGCAGTTTTGTTCACTGAAAGAGGTCTCCTTGATTTCTTCATTAAGGAATTCAAGCATGGTCTGCATTTGCCTTGTAACATTGTTCTCAACGAAGGGGTAAGCCTGCTTAATTAATGCCTGTTCAATAGATTTTGCCTTTGCAGAACCGTGACATTTGATACAAAGCCCGTTTACTCCCAGGAGAGGAGCTCCACCATACCCTGAAGCATCAACCTGGTTACGCAGGCTGTTAAAGACCGGCTGTAGCAATAGTGCCCCAATTTTATATCTTAGCTTATTAGGGATCTCCTGTCTGAAGTGAGTTAAAATAGCTCTTGATAGACCTTCTGTGCTTTTCAGGAATATATTGCCGACAAATCCATCACAAACAACAACATCAGCCGCATTAAAGAAAACTTCAGTGCCTTCAACATTTCCACAAAAACCCGGCAAAAGCTGATCAAACAACTGATAAGCTCTCCTGACCTGCGCGTTACCCTTGTTACTTTCAACGCCTACATTAAACAAACCCACACGGGGTTCACTGTAACCTAAAATTTGCTGTGCATAAATCCGGCCCATTTGCGCATACTGTAAAAGCTGTTCCGGGTTGGCATCCATGTTTGCTCCTACATCAAGAAATAAAACGGGCTTTCCGCTAAAGCTTGGCATAGGTGTAAGGAGGGCCGGCCTGCTTATACCGCTTAAACGTCCCAGGAATAATACCCCTGCTGCCATTAATGCCCCAGTATTGCCTGCGCTAAGGGCAGCGTCAGCTTCACCCTTGCGGACCATTTGTAAAGTTTTAACCATGGATGATCCTTTTTTAGTGCGGATCGAAAGACCCGGATCATCATCACTATTTATAACTTCATCGGCATTGACAATCTCAACACGATCGGGGGGATAATCTTTTTTATCTAAATACTTTTTAATATTGCCTTCCTGGCCAATAAAAACCAGATTCAGGTCATTAAAAAAAGTAAGCGCCGACAATGCGCCGCTAATAATTTCTCCGGGTGCATGATCTCCACCCATGGCATCTACCGCCACTTTTACCAAACTGATCACTTCCTCACATAAAACCCGTAAAGTGCACATATACATAATACGCCCCTTATGGCTAAGCATCAGGGGCGTGATCTATATGCTGTTAGTTCACCTTTACAGCTTCCCGACCTTTATAGTGTCCGCAGTTTAAGCAAACCTTATGGCCGGGCTTAAGCTCATGACACTGTGGACAGGGAATAAGATGGGGAGCTTTTAATTTATACTGCGAGCGCCTCATATCCCTCTTAGATTTTGAAGTTTTTCTCTTGGGAACAGCCACTGTAACGCCTCCTTATTTACTAGTTATCTCTGTTTCAGTTCTTTTAGCTTTAACAGTCTGATATCAACTACTTCGTCATCCATATAGCAACTACAGGAAGAGTTGTTCAGGTCTGTACCACAGCCGGAACAAATGCCTTTACAATCTGCTTTGCACAAAGGACTATGCTCCTGGGCCAGTATAATCAATTGCCGGATGTATTCCTCTAAATAAAGATAGTCACCCGCAACAGTATGCATATTTGCAGTTTCCGCAGCCAAGCTGTCAGGAGTGCTGCCAGACAAAACTTCCTTTAGCACACTAAAAACCTCAGTAAAATCAGCTTCTAAATGATGCTCAAAGTTTTCGAGACACCTGGAACAAACAGCCTTTATAACAGCATTAAAGTTACCTTTTACCAGTACTTTGTCCGCACTGGCGGAAACACTTACCTGCAGCTTCACTGTGCCGCCTTCGGAAAAATCATCAAACCACTCGGAAAGGTTTTCCTCAAACAGGTAATCAAGCGCTTCGCCTTCTTTTTGCTTAACCTCAGGCAGGTATATGTACATTTTCACCACTTCCCAAAAAAACTACAGTAATTATATAGACAGTTATTTTCTTTGTCAACATATTTGACAATTAATCGGCTTAATAAGTCACACCATCAAGGTCTTCCCTGGTAGTACCCCTTGATGATTCATTGAATACAACCATGATCTGGTTTGGCAGGCAAACAATCTTTTCATAAGTGTATTCAATCCAACCGGTGTGTGAACAGATATGCCTGGGACAGATGTCATCTTCTAGAGGTAACATCCTGATTCGCCCCTCTTCGACTTCAACAAGAGCAGTATGCTCATTTTCCGGGCCAAAGTCAAAGCTGTATTCATAGCTATCCGCTTCAGAAAGTGACAGTTCTGCAACCTGTTCATTTTGCACATAGATTGTTGCATACTTATGCTCAGCAGCCCCGGCACCCTGTACATTAAACCAGAAACCTACAAGACCCCAAACCAGTATAGCCGTTATTACAATATAGTCGGTTTTTTTTATTTTTAATGTCATTTTTTCACCCGACACCTATTATATCATAAGCTGGCCAGGCCTTTTAAGTATTTTTTTTCACTGCTATCAGAGCATCGGCAGCAACAGCACCTGCGCCATTTTCGTATAGTATTAGTGGGTTAATGTCAATTTCTTCGATTTCATCCTTCAACTCTAAGGCAAGCCTGGAAATATTCATTAATACCCTGACCAGGGTCTCAACATCACGTTCTTTTTGACCGCGGAAACTGCTTAAAAGTGCTTTGCCTTTTATATCCCGGATCATTTCACGGGCATCCTCTTCGCTGAGCGGAGCAACCCTGGTGGAAGCGTCTTTTAATACTTCAACATAAACACCGCCAAGCCCGAAAACAACGGCAGGCCCAAAGATTGGATCGTTTTTAACTCCTACAATAACTTCCAATCCCGGCTTTAGCATCTCCTGGACCAGGATTCCCTCCAGGTAAACATCTGGCCGCTCCTGCTTAACTCTGGTCATTATGGCATCAAAAGCCTCTAAAACCTCATTTTCGTTATTCAGGTTTAACTCCAATCCCCCGACATCAGTTTTATGGAGAAGCTGAGGAGACATAATTTTCAGTGCAACCGGATACCCTATATCCCTGGCAGCTTTTACAGCTTCTTCAGGGCTTTTGACAAGAGTTTCTTTCGTTACAGGTATATCATAGGCTTCTAAAATCTGCTTGGAACGCCATTCGGTTAATGCACCGCCGGTTTCCCCTGTCTTTTCACTTATTTGGCTGCGGGCAAAAGCCCTGGCTTTGCCAGGCTTACTGAAATGTTTATAGCGGGGACGCTCAATTTTCTGAACCCAGTCAGCCAGGGCATTGATGGCCCATAGCCCACTGGGAATATGTTCAATTACTGGAACACCGGCCTGAACCAGGGTGTTTTTAGCTTTTATAGCATAATCCTGCCCTGTAGGCCATGTAAATATAATAAGCGGCTTTTCAACTTCCCTGTAAACTTCAATAATTTTTTGTGCTGCTTCCGGATCAGGCATTTCAAGGTTATAGAAGAAGCCGCCAACATCAACCTCAGGATCCTGCATTACCAGGCGCAGTGCCCGCTGAAACAATTCTGTATCAATAAACAACTGTGAAGTTAAATCAACAGGATTACCTACCGCTCCGAAAACCGGGAAAAATTCCCTCAGCTTTTGCTGGGTTAATTCTGTCAGGCTGACAACTTCCAGGCCGTATTGAGGACATTTGTCAGCAACAACTACTCCGCCGCCACCGGAAATAGTTATGATCGCCATTTTTTTACCACGGGGCAATCTCCCGGTAGCATAGAGGGCAATCAGGGCATTCATCTGCTCAACATCGTCAGCTCTTGGCACGCCATATTGTTTAAACATACCATCGTAAACCTGATCGGAACCGACCAGGGCACCTGTGTGAGATGCCGCGGCGGCAGCACCACTTTCTGTTCGTCCCACTTTAAGCATGGTAACCAGTTTTTTTTGCTCCAGGGCATGCCGGCATGCTTCCATAAACAGCCTGCCATCACCTTGCAGCCCTTCAAGATAACCGGCCACAATAGTAACCTCATCCTGCCTGACTAGGTAGTTTAAAATTTCTGCAAATGATACATCTGCTTCATTACCGGTGCTGACAAAATAGTTGAACCCAATTGAAAGCTGCATAACCATCTGGTATATGATTCCACCAAGACCACCGCTCTGGGTAATAAAAGAAAGTTTTTTTGGATGAACCAGGTCCCTGCGTTCCTGGTTATAGAAAAAGCTGGCCATGTTTCCATTGTAATAATTCAAAATGCCTAAACAGTTAGGACCAAGAATGCGTATACCGCTCCTGTCAGCCAGTTTTTTCATTTCATCCTGAACCTTTCGCCCTTCTTCACCAACTTCAGCAAAACCTGAAGTAAAAATGATTACTGTTTTGACTTGTTTCTTTTCACATTCTTCCAGAACAGCCATAGTCTGGGCAGCGGCAACTCCAATGATTGCCAGGTCTATCGGCGCTTCAATATCAAGAATCGAAGGGTAACACCTTAGCCCACCCACATTCTCATATTTTGGATTAACCGGATAAACATCCCCCTTAAAACCAAACATATTCAAAAGGTATAAAGGTATCCCGTTAGGTTTAAGCGCATTTTGACTGGCCCCGATTACCGCAATTGACTCAGGATAAAAAAATGCTTCCAGTTCAGCTGCCTTTGCTGCTTCAAGTTCATTTGCCTGATGACCGCTCATAAATAATCCTCCTGCTGGTACATTTTGTTTTACTACTTAATATTTTACATGATCAATTAATAAATGGGTATACTTTTAAGTAACTTTCATCAAGAAATCTTTTTTTAATGAAGGGATTAAAGTATTTAACAAGAATATTTAGCAGTATGAAATTCCCGGAGGTGTTAGAATGGAGTCTTTAAACAGTATTAGCGAAGAACAGCAGGACCTCTTAAGGGAACTGGCAAATATCGGGGTAGGCAATGCAGTTACCTCACTTTCCTCAATGTTAGATGACGAAAGAATTGATATGGCCGTGCCTGTTGTAAAGGTTGAGCCTCTGCAGGATGTGCCGGAGTCTTTTGGTGATCCTGAAAACCTTGTAACTGCAACTTTTTGTGAAGCAGAATGCACATCTTTCGGACTTGTCGTAGTGTTCGTGATGCCGCTTGAGGCAGCACAAAAAATGATACTAAGAATAATGCCAGAAAGCTCTGAGGATATGGGCGAAATGGAACGTTCTCTGCTGATGGAACTGGGTAATATTATAACCGGATCATATTTAAGCGCACTTTCTTTTATGACCGGACTAACCTTTAATGCTTCGCCTCCAAAACTAGGTGTTGATATGGCCGGGGCTATACTGGGCACTGTAATAGCGGAAACAACAACGGTAGACGACCAGCTAATCTTGCTTAAAACGTTTTTGAATGTAGAAAACAACGGAATCGAGGGCAGCGTTTTGATTTTACCAGACAGTGGCTCCCTGGATACCCTGTTCAAACAATTAGGCGCAATGTAAATATAAAGCTTAACAAAATATATTTTTTACTTAATATTTAGTTCATCTTTTGCAATTATAACCATTGAAAAGCTGTGTTATAATGTGAACAGATGATTTTTTTTGTCCCTAGGAGGTTGACTATAAGTTGGTAGAAAAGAAAAAACCGTTTGATCAAGAAATAGATAAAACCAAAAAGAAAAGCCCAAGGAAAAAACGCAGCATTTTAAAAATTATACTGCTCGTATTTTTTTTGTTACTTCTTATTGGAGGCGGCGCTGCTGCAGCAGTCTTAAACAGTTATATCAGCGATGCACCTGAACTTGACACTACTCGACTGGCAACGGTGGAAACATCTTACCTTTTCGATGTTAATGGCGAAGAAATAACCGCTTTACATGAAGAACAAAACCGGATTGCTGTCAGTCTCAACCAGGTCCCTGAGCATGTTCAGCAGGCCTTTATTGCCATTGAGGATGAACGCTTTTACGATCATTTCGGGTTTGATATTACCGGCAGTATAAGGGCGGCGTACGCCAACCTGAGAGCCGGCAGAATAGTCCAGGGGGCCAGCACCATCAGCCAGCAGCTGGCGCAAAATGCATTTTTAACCACTGAAACTAGTTATGAAAGAAAAGTTCAGGAAATATGGCTGGCTATTCAGCTGGAACAAATATATGGTAAAAATGAGATTTTGGAAATGTATTTAAACCGGATATATTTCGGTAATGGGGCTTACGGTGTTGAAGCCGCTTCACAAACTTATTTTGACAAAAGTGTGGAAGAAATTAATGTAAATGAAGCAGCTATGCTTGCCGGTGCCGTGCAGTCACCAAATTTATTTAATCCTTTTGATAACCAGGCTGAAGCAGAAGCCAGAATGCGCATTGTCCTTGGTAATATGCACAGGCAGGAAATGCTGACTGAAGAAGAATATAACCAGGCCCTGAACCGGCAGATGTCATACGGAACACCGAGAGAAGAGGAATATCCCTACCCGCATTTCGTAGATTATGTTGTTCACGAGGAACTAATAGAGATTCTTACTGGTCTGCCTACGATTGACTCACGCCAGGAAGCTTACCTGGCAATTTATACAGACGGACTAAGGGTTTACACTACCCTCGATCCTAAAATGCAGATCCATGTTGAATCAGTGCTGGCCAACGAAGAGTTATATCCTACAACTATTCATGTAAACATGGCCGAAGCCAGGGCAGCAATTGCTTCCCTGACCGGCGATCAGGATCTAACCAGGGCCCAGCTTGAAGAACTGGAAGATGAAGAAACCGGTGTGGCCCAACCCCAGGCAGCCATCGTCCTTGCTGACCCTGAAACAGGCCAGATCCGGGCGTTAGGTGGAGGGCGAGAATACCAGAAAAGGGTTGATGAAATTCTTCGTTTTAAAACTTTACGTCAGCCCGGTTCAGCTATTAAGCCTATAATAACTTACGGCCCTGCTTTTGAAGAAGGTACTCTGGCCGGTGCCGGCTCAACCCTTGATGACTCTCCATATATAGGCCCCAGGGGTGACTGGTTCCCGGAAAATTTCGACTATCAATTCAGGGGCTTTATTCCGGCCCGTGATGCCCTGTATTTCTCATATAACATTCCGGCGGTAAGGGCTTTTGAGGATTTAGGACCACGGGTTGGAGCTGAATATGCTCAGAGGATGGGTATTACCACACTTCACCCTGACGAGATGGAAAATATCGCATTAACACTTGGCGGATTTACCAGGGGTGTAAGCGCAATTGATATGGCCCAGGCTTACAGTGTTTTTGCTAATGATGGAGTCAAGGTTGGGCTGCACACTGTAGAACGAATAGAAGACCGTTATGGAGAGGTTTTATATGAAAACCGTGCAAATCCGGAGCAGGTATTAAGCCCCCAGGCTGTTTTTCTGGTTAATGATATTCTGCAGGACTTCGTAACTCAATACCTTGGCCGGGCCCTGCAAATTGACCGTCCGGTAGCGGCAAAGACCGGTACCACCGACGACTGGAAGGATGTTTACCTGGCCGCCTACACACCAAACCTGGTTGCCACCTTCTGGATGGGTTATGACGAACCTAAAATGGGCAGCATCCAACAGGGATGGAGATACTCCACTGCTTTTCTGCGAGAAGTCTTCCTGGAAGCTTTTGAAGACCTGGAAATCCAGGATTTTGAACAACCTGATGGAATTGTCCGGGCAGCAGTATGTTCCAGATCCGGGTTGTTGCCTAATGATTCATGTCAGGAAGCTGACTCTGTCAGAACCGATTATTTTATTGCAGGCCAGGTGCCGGCTCAAAGATGTGACATGCATGATGGACGCTTTTATAACCGCCCACCATATATTATTACCGATGGACGCTGGTCAACACGTGGCGGGCCCGGTCGTGGACCGCAGGATGCAGAGGAGATGCCGGCTGATCCCAGGGTCCTGGATATGGCGGAACAGCGCGGCCGGACAACCGACGATATTACTTTATTTAACGCATACGTGACTGAAGATGGTGTGACCCTGCAGTGGGAATATGACGGACCTGATGCGGCAGGCTTTGTCCTGCAGAAAGTATCCACTGAAACCGGCGAAGAAACTTACAGGGAACTAAGTGCCGATGCTCGCCAGTACTCAGACCCGAATATTGAAATGGATAGTTCTTACACCTATACCTTGTCTGCCCAACAGGCAGACGGAACAGCTGCTGATCCGGCTACCGTTGCTGTAAGCACAGCGACTTCTCCCGGTGGCGGCTTTCTCGGCCAACGTGACGATTCAGGACCGGTCGTGGTTCCAGATGTAACTGGTAAGTTCTCGGCAATGGCAGAAATGGAAATGTCCAGTCTCGGTCTGAGTACTGTGGTGGAACAGCGTTATGATGATGAAGTAAGAGTAAACAGAGTCATCGAACAAGTTCCTGCAGCGGGGACAACCTTGAGCACAAGCCGTCAGGTTACATTGATAGTTTCAAGGGGACCGGATCCAAACAATTAAATAGCTTTTAGGCTTTATTCTTTTATACCCCAAAACCTTTTGCCCTGTTCATGCAGACATAATACATGTGTGTCAGGAAAAGTTCTTAATGCCAGGGAGATACGGGTAGCAGGCTGATGAAATGAACTACAGCTGTTACCGTAAAGTATCTCCCCTTCTTCTTTCAGTGCTTTCCACTGTTCAGGGAATTCCATGCGAAATTCTGCTACTACCTGATCTTTCTTTTTAAATAATCCGGGTTCCAGCAAGCTTAAAACCTGTTTTTCAATATTTAAAGTCATGGTCAGTTGCTCATCCTTTACCATAATAACAAGTAACATTTTTAACTTTTCAGCTCAACCACAGTGACCCCTTCTCCGCCTTCACCGGAACTACCCCCCCGAAAAGCAGTAACCAGCGGGTGCTCCTTCAGGTATGAGCGCAATCCCTGCTTAAGCTTACCTGTGCCCTTACCGTGTATGATGTCTACCCTGCTCAAACCTGCCCAGAGGGCATTGTCCAGCAGTTTATCAACCAGGGGACGGGCCTCGTCCAGGTTCAACCCGCGCAGGTCAATTGAATTTTTCACACTCATATCTTTGCTAACACTATAGCTTCCCGACGATTGAGTCTTAATGTCACCTGCTTCCTTTTTGCCCAATTTCTTATCCAATCGCAACTCCTGCAGCGGCAGGTGTACTTTCATAGCCCCGACCTGGACCAGGGCCTCTTCTTTATCGAAAGAAACTACTTCTCCTTTTTGCTTGATACTGCGGACATAGACCGGTGCACCTACTGCCAGATCTTCTTCTTTTAAGCCAAATTCAGCATTGTCTTCCATTTCTTCAGGTTCATCAGTCTCCCTGCGCAATTCGTTTAATTCCTGGCGGGCCTGTTCAGCCCTGGCAAGAGTGTCCTGCTTCCCCGTTTCACTTTTCAGTGTTCTTAACTCCCTGATAATCTGGTCCGTTTTGGATTTTGCTTTCTTAACCATATCCCTTGCTTCTTCCCTGGCTTCAGACAGTATATCCTCACGCCTGGCCTTTAGCATTTCTTGTTCTTTTTCCAGCTCTTCCATTAACAACTCGGCCCGACTGCGATCTATTTCAGCCTGGCGGCTGTCACGATGATAACGCTGTTGATCTTCAACCAGGCTGGCAATAACAGACTCTACCTGATCGTGAGAGCGGTGCACAAATGTTTTCGCTTTTTCTAAAACATGTTCAGGCAAACCAAGCTGTGAGGCAATGTAAAAAGCATTACTTTGGCCCGGCACACCCTGCAGGAGACGATAGGTCGGGGTTAAGGTGTCAGGATCAAATTCCATGGCCGCATTTTGCATCTTATCCTGGACCTGTGCAAATAATTTAAGCTCATTAATATGTGTAGTCGCAACTGTCAGCGCCTCACGGGTTGTTAATTCACCAAGAATAGCCATGGCTAAAGCAGAACCTTCAGAAGGATCGGTTCCAGCACCCAGTTCATCAAACAATGTCAGGGTCATAGGACCGGATTCATTTATTATCTCAATAATATTACGCATATGCCCGGAAAATGTGCTAAGAGACTGGGCAATGCTTTGCTCGTCACCGATGTCGGCACGAACTTTATCAAATATAGTCAACCTGGTTTCTTTACCCGCCGGGATATGCAATCCACTCTGTGCCATGACCGTCAGTAAACCAATAGTTTTTAGTGCTACAGTTTTTCCACCGGTATTTGGTCCTGTTACAACAAGAGTTTGGACTTGATCGCCCAGTTCAAGATGAAGAGGCACTTTTTCTCCGGTCAACAGTGGATGTTTTGCCTTTTCCAGGTATATACCTGCTTTATTGTCCTGGTATAGCAACGGCTCATTACCATCCATTTCCAGGCTGAGGCGGCCACGGGCAATTATAAAATCAAGTTCTCCGTAAACATTACTATTAAATGATAGCTTTTCACTTTCAGCATCTACTTTAGCGCTTAGCATAATTAAAATACGTTCAATTTCCTTTTCTTCCTGGCGCTGCAGTGAAGTTGCATCATTTTGCATATTAACAACCGGCAAAGGTTCAATGAATACTGTTGCACCGCTGGCTGATTGATCATGGACAACACCTTTTATATTTTGCCGGTACTCCTGTTTAACAGGCAAAACATAGCGACCGCTGCGAATTGTAACAAGGCTTTCCTGCAGGTAGCGTCTGTAACTTGAACTGCGCAGATACTCATCAAGTTTTTCCCTGATTTTGTTTTGCAGTGAAACCTTTTTGCGACGCAGTGAAGCGAGTTCTGTTGAAGCTGTATCAAGTACATTTCCTTCAGGATCAATCGATTTTTCCAGGGCAGAAAGTAATTCCGGACAAGTATTAATTTGACCTGACTTCACACACAGAGCAGGATAAAGTTCACGCTGATCCTTATCCTTAAAAAATGCCTCCCAGCGGCGCGCGGCTTTTAGGAAAGTTAATATTACCGCCAATTCCGCACCCGATAAAGATGCACCCTTAACAACCCTGGTTAAATAGGCATTAATATCTTCAACGGGTGAAGGAGTAAAAGCATTTTTTGAACACATAAGTCTTGCCTCGCCGGTTTCCTTTAGCCGCCTGGAAACCAGTTGGAAGTCTGAAACAGGGACTATTTCCTCTGCCATTTTCCTGCCCAGCGGGCTAATGGTCTTTTCAGCAAGCTTATGCCTGATTTGATCATACTCAAGCACTTTAATTTCTCTGTTTGTTACTACGCTATTCAAGTGATTCTCTCCTTGACAAATAATTGCTACCACTAATAATATAACGCAACTTCTTGCTTGTTGCTACAGATATGCCTATTCGTGGCGTTGCTTTAACCTCTGTTTTTTCATTTATGCTGCTATTTTCTTTTAAATACAATGGTTCTTGCCATAGTTCATGACCGTCTAATGTTCTATCAATGGCAAAGGCCTGGCATAATTTCCCCGGGCCATTGGTTAAATCTCTATCAAGTTCGGGATAACTCCTTCGCTCACGCATTAAATCAAGCCCTTCTAAAGGCTCAACCGCCCTGACTAACACTGCCTCCCCCTGGCCAATCGGTCCGGTTACCACGTTAAAGCAGTAATAATTTCCATATATGAAATAGATATATGCTTTGCCTGCCTCACCAAACATGGTTTCGTTACGCCTGGTTTTGCCCCTTGAGGCGTGGCAGGCCTGATCGTTTTTACTTAAGTAAGCTTCCGTTTCGACAATCATTCCTTTTACCAGGCCATCTTCCGTTTTCCGGCAAAGGTAGTGCCCCAGGAGGCTTCTGGCTACATTTTCAGCTTTTCCAGTTGTAATTTTTTTTCTTAAATACCGCAAGATTAAATATTCTCCTGTGTTAAACAGCTGATTTATGCATAAAAATGCCGGTATTCTATACACATAAAAATACCGGGTTACTTAGATAATCAGGAATTCATATTGATATAGTAGTTTAGGAACATCTCCCCAATATCTTTTGCTATCGGAGTCAGGTAATGATCGGTTATAAAAACTATTTCAGAGCTATCAAGCGCATCCATAAAAAACTGCAAGGGCACCAGGGATAGCGCAGCAATGATAATATAGACAAAAAAAACACCAACCAGCGCACCAAGCACGCCCCCGCCAACCCGATTGAAAAACCCGATTACCGGGATCCGGTTAACCGATCGGAACCCACCTGAAAACAAACGAAATACCACGCTTAATACAAGAAATAAAGCGAGAAAAGTTAACACCCCGGCAATTAACTGGGGAACTGCTTCAAAAGCGAGCTCCACTCCCAGGCTCTCAATTACCTCGTGATGGGGCATAATGTCTTCAGGGTTTACGTAGTCGGCAAGGCTATAGCTAAATTGACGACTGCCCCAAAGTGACGCAATGATGATCAGAAAAAAGCCAAAAATATCAAACAACTGCTTAATCATGCCGCGTGAAAAACCGCTGACGAAATGAAGCAGAAATACAACTATTAAAATGATATCGAGCCAGGTCATTTATTTCACTCCATATCTTTAGCTTCGTCGGCAGTACGCGGTTTTTCCTGTTTTAGCCTGAGCAGTTCGTCGGCAAGGTTAAGCGCTGCTAAAACGGCAATCCGTTGGCGGCTCATCTGGTGATTGCTTTCCGACAACTTTCTCATCAGGTTATCAACATAACGCCCAACATGTTCCATTTCTTCTGTTGAAGAAGAGCCTCTAAGAATGTACTCCTCACCCATAATGTAAACAGCCACCCTGTTTTTACCCTTATCTTCCATTAAACCGCACCCTGCCTTCCAATTAGTCAGAAATAGGTACTAATTTAGATATTTCGTGATAACAGGGTTAATATCCTGCCTGACTAACTGCGCAATACAGCGCCAATCTGATGAAGGGCATCCTGCACCCTGGAAAGAGCCTCATTTACCTCTTCATCGGTCAACGTTCCTTCATCACGGCGGAAAGTGAGGGAATATGCGAGGCTGCGTTTACCCTCAGGAATCTGTTTGCCTTCGTAAAGATCAAACAATGTCACATCTCTGACTAGATCTCCTCCCGCTTCCCGGATAGTATCCTCAAGCTGCTTTGCAGAAATGTCTTTTGATACTACCAGGGCCAAATCCCTTTTGGCTGCAGGAAACCTTGGGATGGCCGTAACCCTGGGGATGAGTTCAGACAGCTCTGCGATCAATTCAAGATCAAGCTCACAAACTGTAACGGACTGGCCAATCTCAAGCTCCTCAGCAATCTCGGGATGGAGCTGCCCGATACAGCCAAGTTCTCTACCATCAACTTCTAATACTGCACAACGGGTTGGGTGTAAAAATGGTACATCCCTGGCAACGTAGTCAACCTTATCAATACGGATCCTTGCAAAGAGACTGTCGAGTATTCCTTTAATAGTAAAGAAATCAGTTTCCCTGGATTCTTTGATCCAGTTGGGCTCAGGTTCAAGACCGGTTACGGCCAGACTGGCCATCTTTCTTTCCCGGGGCAACTCTTTAAGAGGCAGGCTTTTCGGTTCATATACCGAGCCGATTTCAAAGAGCATCTGGTTCAATTCACGGTGGCTAAGGTTATGTTTCATAACTCTCAACAAACCAGGCAGCAATGTTGTGCGCATTACAGATTGATCATCAGTAAAAGGATTCTGAACCGGGACAACCTGCCGCCTGCTATCATCATTTGGTATTCTTAGCAGCGCAAGGCTTTCAGGGTTAATAAAAGAATAAGTTATACACTCATAATATCCGCCGGCAGTTAAAACAGCTCTTACCAGGTTATGGAGTTTTTCCTCGTCTGACTCCCGGTTCTCATGTAATTTGCCACCGGGCAGGGTAGTCGGTATTCTATCATACCCATACAGCCTTGCTACTTCTTCTACCAGGTCTTCTTCAATTGATATATCTGCTCGCCTCAGGGGAACTGTTACCTCTACCTGGCCAGAGTTTTTAACTTTATATTCAAACCCAAGACGGCCCATAATCGCTTCGACTTCTTTTTCCGGTATCGCCAGGCCCAGTATTTTATTAATTCTTTCCGGACTGATTGTAACTATTTTCGGTTCCAGGTTAAGGTGATTAACATCGATGATCCCTTGCAGAACCCTGCCACCGGCAAAACGTTTGATGAGCAGAGCAGTCCGTTCCTGGGACCAGATAGCAGCTTCAGGGTTTACACCCTTCTCAAAACGCTGAGAAGCTTCTGATGGCAAGTTGTAACGGCGTGCTGTCCGCCTGATATTGGTTGGGTTGAAATTTGCCGCCTCAATTAATACTTGCGTCGTTAGCATAGTTATTTCTGTATCTTCTCCACCCATCACTCCGGCCAAGCCCACAGGCACTTTCCCATCAACGATAACCAGTGATTCCGGGGTTAATTTCCTCTCAACGCCATCAAGGGTGACCAGGGTTTCATCCTGGCAGGCCCTGCGGACAACAATCTTATTGTCCCTGATTAAATTCAGGTCAAAAGCGTGCAGGGGCTGGCCAAACTCCCACATCACATAATTGGTTATATCAACTACATTGTTGATTGGCCTTATACCTGCTTTGAGCAACCTTAACTGCATCCATAGCGGTGCTTTGCCAATTACAACATCCCTGACGGCCCGGGCTGTATAGCGGGGACACAACTCCTGGTCTTCGACTATAATACTTATATAATCATTAATATTTTCATCATTTTCTGGAGGTGTCATTTCAGGAAATTTAACACTGTTTCCGGTTATGGCGGAAATTTCATAGGCAACGCCAATCAGTCCGAGACAATCAGCTCGGTTTGGCGTCAATTCAAGTTCAAGTATGTAATCATCAAAACCAAGCGCTTTTTCTGCCGGATCACCAACAACAGCTTCCTGGTCAAGAATTAATATCTCATCTTCCCCATCCAGATCCAATCCTAGCTCCTGGGCAGAGCAAAGCATTCCTGCCGAGGGAACACCACCAATTAATGTTTCCTCGATCAAGCGTCCGCCTGGCAGCTCCGATCCCGGTTTGGCAACTACTACCTTGTCCCCAACCTGCATGTTTTTTGCCCCACAAACTATGCTGACAACCCCTTCTCCTGTCTCCGTGTCTACCAGGGTCAGTTTTTTCTTGGATGGATGCGGTTCCATTGCTTTCACCTGGCCGACAACCACTCCGGGCAGTTCCGGGCCGAAACGTTCCACGGAACCCACTTCGATACCGGTAAAGTTAAATTTTTCAGCTAATTCACCGGCGCTCATAACGGGATCAATATATTCTGAAAGCCATTCATATGATACGCGCATTAATAAATCATCCTCCGGTTAAATTGTTTTCAGTATTCGGATTTCAAGATCCTTTTCTACTAGCCAAACTGTTTTAGAAAGCGAAGGTCATTAGAGAAAAACAGGCGCAGGTCACCGATCCCGTACTTCAGCATGGCAATTCTCTCCACTCCCATGCCGAAAGCAAACCCGGTTACCTCCCGGGGATTATAGCCGGATACTTCAAGCACCCTGGGGTGGACCATACCACAGCCTAATATTTCAAGCCAGCCGGTGTTGCTGCAAACCCTGCATCCTTCTCCGCTGCACATAATACAGGAAATATCAACTTCAGCGCTCGGCTCCGTAAAAGGAAAGAAGCTCGGACGCAACCGAATCTTCTGGTCCGGACCGAACATCTCCCTGGCAAACAAGAGCAGGGTGCCTTTTAAGTCGGCAAAAGAAATATTTTCATCCACAGCAAGTCCCTCAACCTGGTGAAACATGGGCGAATGGGTGGCGTCATCATCCCGCCTGAACACTTTACCCGGAGCAATAATTCGCACAGGTAGCTGCGGAGCCATCTTTTTCATTGTCCTGATCTGGACCGGAGATGTGTGGGTCCTTAATAAAAACTGCTCTGTTATATAAAAAGAATCCTGCATATCACGGGCAGGGTGCTCCGCAGGTATATTTAAAGCTTCAAAATTATAAAAATCACTTTCTATATCCGGGCCGTAGGCAACCTGAAAACCTAAACCGACGAATATTTCCCTGATTTCATTTAAGATCATATTGAGGGGATGAATCTGCCCTATCTGCTCTGGTTGGCCGGGGAGAGTAACATCAATCCGCTCTTTTTCCCACTGCCCCTCTTTCTCTGCATCGCGCAATATTTGTTCCCTGAGTTTAAAAAACTCTTCTAACTCTTCGCGCAGAACATTTGCTTTTTTACCGATTACCGGCCTTTCTTCAGGGTCAACATCGCCAAGGCTGCGCAAAAGCCCGGTTAGCGCTCCTTTTTTGCCCAGTATTTTTACGCGTATTTCTTTAAGCTCTTCCAGGCTATTTGCAGCTTCAATCTTGTCTTTTGCTGCACTTTCCAGTTCTTTAAGCTTCTCCAGCAATAAAAACACCTCCGAAAATAAAAAAATCCCTTTTCTAAAGGGACGAAAGATTAACTTCCGCGGTACCACCCGACTTAGTCACCGGTGACTCACTCTAAATCGATAACGGCGATAACCGTCTCCAGCCTACCGGACCATAACAGTTTGGCCTTTCAGTGGGAAGCTCCGGAGTGAACTTCAGCCTGATGCGCGGGTCGGCTTTCAGTCTAGGCCAAACCTCCCTGGACAGCACGTTAGCAGGCTTACTTTTCTCCTTCACAGCAATTACCTATAAAAAGATATATTGCATTATAGCACCTGCAGGGCTATGTTTCAAGGCATCTTTCTTGAGCGGCGAGTTATTTCATAAGTTATAACAGCTGCTGCAGTTGCCGCGTTAAGCGATTCAACAGGCTCCTCAAGGGGTATCGCAACTTTTAGATCTGCCAGGTCAAGTAGTTCTTCTGATATTCCTCCGGCTTCGTTGCCAATTATGATCGCAGTTTTAGCACCATAATCAGCATGCCAAAAATTCTGTCCGTTTTTTGAAGCAGCAACAATTTTAATTCCTTCCAGTTTCAATTCTTTTAGCTTCATTGCAGGCGCGTCAAGCAGTATAACCGGCATATGAAAAATCAAACCTGCAGTTGAACGCATTACCTTGGGGCTGTAAGGATCTACACTGCCACGGGTGTAATAAATCATATCAACTCCAGCCGCAGCAGCAGTTCGAATTATCGTCCCCATGTTACCCGGATCCTGTAAGCGATCAAGAACCATAACCAGTTTAGGTTCAGCAAATTGCTTAATTAGAACTTCTCCAGCGTTGAAAGGTATAATAGCTGCTATCTCACGGGGATTATCAGTTTCTGAGATCTCATTAAATAACTCGTCTGCCAGGACTATTTTCCCTGTAGCAGTCGAAAGCCGATCGACCAACAGCTTTCCCCCTCTGTCATAATAATTTTTAGTATAAAAAACCACTTCGGGGGTTAAACCGGCATTAAGCGCCCCCTCAATTAAGTTAGGACCTTCGAGGGCAATTTTACCGAGCTTTTTCCTCTGCCTGTTGCCGGTTAATAGTTTTTTATATTCCTTTATAAGCGCATTCTGCGCGCTTTGAATATATTGCTCTGCCAATAGATTCTTCTCCAATTTATTATTAGGTCTTGCTTACCCGGTTTAATCCAAAGGTAAGTTATAAAAAAGACGGGGTTGTTTGCCACATTTTCAACGTAATAGTTGAAGTGCAAGCTAATAACTCCGTCCTTGCGTTCCCAAATTTTTTCTACTATGCGTTTTCCCTGGCTACTTCAACCAGTTCGGAGAATGCAGCTTTATCATTAACAGCCAAATCGGCTAAAACCTTACGGTTAATCTGAACATCGGCCTTTTTCAAGCCATTGATAAAGCGGCTGTATGACATTCCGTCAGCTCTTGCTGCTGCGTTGATCCGCGCGATCCAGAGTTTGCGGAAATCTCTTTTCCGCTGCTTGCGATCACGGTAAGCATACTGCATTGATCTCATAACCTGCTGGTTAGCCATTTTAAAGAGCTTGCTTTTTGCTCCGTAATAGCCTTTCGCAAGTTTTAATATTTTTTTACGCCTTTTGCGGGCGACAGTACCTCTCTTGGTGCGAGGCATAATAAATCATCCTCCTAGTATCCAGTCATAATATAATTACTGTATTTGCATTTTGACCCTTTTTACATCGGCAGGCTTTACCGTTGTTGATTTACGCAGCCTTCTTTTTCGGCTTGAACTCTTTTTGCCGGTAAGGTGGCTGGCAAAAGCACGGTAACGGGTTATTTTCCCGGTGCCGGTCTTTTTAAACCGCTTTGCGGCGCCGCGGTGTGTCTTCATTTTAGGCATTGCTAAAACAACCTTCCTCTACTGTGATTTAGGTGCTAAAATCATGATCATGTTGCGTCCTTCCTGCTTGGCAGGCTTTTCGATAACGCTATAATCAGCTAGATCTTCAGCCAATTGCTTACATAAACCCTGGGCGATTTCGGGGTGGGTTATTTCTCTTCCCCTGAACATTACTGTTACTTTAACCTTATCCCCGTTTTCCAGGAATTTTCGACTTCTTTTTGCCTTAACATCGAAGTCGTGCTGATCAATGTTCGGCCTAAGCTTGACTTCTTTAACATTTGTTACCTTTTGCCTCTTGCGTGCTTCCCGGTCCCGCTTACTCTGTTCATATTTATGTTTACCATAATCCATCAAGCGGCATACCGGTGGCTTTGCACCGGGAGCAACATTTACCAGGTCCAGCTTTTTCTCCTGGGCAAGGTTTAAAGCTTCATCCGTTTTCATAACACCCAGCTGAGTGCCATCGGCATCAACTACCAGAACTTCCCTGGCTTTAATTTGTTCATTCACGAACAAATTTTTACTAATCGTAGTTCACCTCCTGAAATTACTCCTTTTAAATATATTAAAGAGCAGACGGATCCCACCTGCTCTTAATATCCTTAACATACTTATGGATAACCCTGTTAGCTCTCATGAAAGGCTTCAGGGTGAGAAGCGGTGGCTTCTGCTTTAAAAACCGTATTTTACAGTTGTAACTATATCAGAATATTGCAGCCGGGTCAAATAATTTTTTCCCTTATTTCCGTTCTGATCCTTTGGATAAGGTTCTCCAGTTCGTCGACACCGAGATCACCTTCGCCCCGATGGCGCACTGCTACCTGGCCGCTTTCAACCTCTTTGTCGCCGACAATCAGCATGTACGGGATTTTCTTTAACTGGGCTTCCCTGATTTTATAACCAACCTTTTCATTTCTTCGGTCAATGGTAACCCTGAGCCCTTCATCGTTTAAACGCGCAAATATCTGTCCGGCGTAGTCATGAC
>SLBE01000035.1 GCA_007126465.1 Syntrophomonadaceae bacterium
AACAGGCGACCGTGCTTCAATTCGCCTTCGCTGCTTAGAACCGGACAGTTATGGTAAAACCGGTTGAATTCACGGGCCACATCGATCAAGTAGCGGGCCAGGATTGAAGGCTTATAGCTTTCTGCCGAGGCAATAATTTTATCCGGCAGGATGGCCAGGGTTTTAATCAAGGTAATTTCTTCATCCCGGGTTAAAAGCGATGCTGCATGGTCATCCCAGGCGGTATCATCCAGGCCGCCCTTGCGCAGGATGCTGCAGATGCGGGCATGGGCGTACTGGATGTAAGCGGCTGTTTCACCGGAAAAATCCAGTGCTTTATCCCAGTCAAATTCAATGTTTTTGACACGGTCATTGCTTAAATCTCCGAAACGAACTGCACCTAAGCCGACTGCTTTAGCAGCGCTATCTTTATCAGGCAGGTCAGGATTTTTTTCTTCTATTATTTCCCGGGCCATCTCTATGGACCGGTTTAATACTTCTTCTAACAAAATGATTTTCCCGGCCCTGGTGGACATTCGGCCTTCCTTAAAACGGATCAGGCCAAAGGGAACATGGGCACAATTTTGGGCCCACTCGAAACCAAGCAGTTCCAAAACTTTAAAAAGCTGCTGAAAGTGGAGGGTTTGCTCTGCGCCTACCACGTAAAGAGAACGGGCAAAATTAAAGGTTTCATAGCGGTAGATAGCGGCAGCCAGGTCCCGGGTAATATAGAGGGTTGCGCCGTCTTTTTTCTGCAGCATTACCGAAGGCAGATCGTACTGCTCCAGGTCAACCATCAGGGCTCCTTCACTTTCCCGGGCGATCCCTTTTTCCCTGACCAGATCAATTACCCTTTCTAACATCTGGTTATAGTGGCTTTCACCATGGTAGTATTCAAACTTAATCCCCAGGAGATCATAAATCTGCTCATAATTATCCAGGCTCAGGCGGCGAAAACGTTCCCAGTATTCAACCGCTTCACCGTCTCCCTGTTCGAGTTTCCAAAACCAGGAGCGCGCTTCGTCATCAAGCTCAGGGCTCTCCTCTACTTCTCTGTGAAACCTGACATATAACTGGTAAAGATAGTTCACAGGATCTTGCTTCAGCTCTTCTTCGCTTCCCCAGTGTTTAAAAGCGACGATCAGTTTGCCGAACTGGGTTCCCCAGTCTCCCAGGTGGTTAATGCCGATGCTGTTATAACCAAGTGCCTGGTAGATCAGGTACAGGGAGTGACCAATCACGGTAGAACGAATATGCCCAACACCAAAAGGCTTGGCAATGTTTGGCGAAGAGTAGTCAATGGTTACATTTTGCCCTTCGCCAATATTCATATGCCCATATCTATCTGCACTTTTCCATACATCCTGGAGCACTGCATGGCCGAAAGCATCCGGAGCAAGAAAGAAATTAAGATAAGGCCCCTTTGGCACAGCTCTATCCCAGAAAAGTCCTTTTTCGCCGGCCAGTTCTTCACTTAATTCTTGTGCTATTAGCGGAGGAGCTTTTCTCCTGGTTTTTGCCAGAACAAAGCAGGGAAAAGCCAGGTCGCCATACGAGGGATCAGGTGGATCTTCAAGCAGGGTTACTACTTCTGCCGGTTCCATGCCGACGCGTGGCGCCAGCAACCGACCAACTTCTTCTTTTATTTTCTGCATCTATTATCTCCTTGGGGCTTTTTAATTTATTTTATTCTAAAGAATAACATTTGACAAATACCTGCCCACCATATATTTACTCAGGGTTCACAAAGGCCGGCTGCCGGTAAAAGCGGCTGATCGAAGGATAACCGGCCGGAGTTGTCCAGGGCTCGCCATCAATTAATATTTCCACCCTCTGTGCCCGGCTGTTTTCAAAAACGGTTGTAAACAATGCGTCAAGGACAAGCATTGCCTGAGAATGCTCCTTCTCTGTAGGTTCTTCCGGAAATATTGACCTGAATGGACTATTCAAGTTAATCTGAACCTGCTCAGAAGACTGGTCAAGTCCCCTTAAATCTACATTAGTCGGAAAAAAAGGTAGAGAACGACAGGCATGCAGGGTTTTTTCAAGCAGTTCGCTTAGATTGGTTTCAGTTTCACTTGCGTCGGCTCCTTCTTCAACTTTCAGGTAATACCTGTTATCACTCATAATAGGTAGATAAACGGGGTTTTCCAGCTTAACAGGTTGAAGCGGCTGGTTTAATTCCAGTTCAGGACCAATAGACTCTATAATTTCACCTTCCACGGTCAGGTAAATATCTTCGCCATTAAGAAACTGGCTGACCGTATGAATCAGGGACTCATAAATAGTTTTACTCTGGCTTGCGCCATTAATCCCGGACAGCTCCGAAGAAAAATCAATGGTAAGAATGCCATTCTCCTTATCAAGATCTGCTTCTGCAGTAATTTCTTTATCGGGAATAGTCCTGAAGAGGGCGCTGTCACGGGCAGGCCCACGAATTAATTCCTCAAGAGCTGCGTTGATGTGATCTTCTGTTTGATTTATTGTTCGGGTTACCGGAACCAGGTTATCATTACCATCTATAAAGTAAAGGATAATGTTTGATTCCCCTGCTCTTTTACCAACCGTTACCGGGTTGTAATACTGAACTTCCCGCTGCTCGTTGCTGTCTTCAGCTATCAGTAGAGGCTGCAGGTCAACCAGGTCAATATAGCCGTCTTCGCCGCAAACCACAGCCAGATGAGGATGCCCGGATAAGAGGAGGTGCTCAACTCGCATCGCCACTTCCCAGCTGTTCAGCTCTATACCTTCACGGCTCAGCAGCTTCATCTGGGTATAATCTTCCTTGTAATGACGCCAGGAGCTTGTTAATATATACTGCCCGTCAGGTGTAAAAGAAAATAGTGAACCATCAGCTATTCTACTCATCCATAGCAGATCATCGGCCAAATCATAATAAAAGAGATTTTCACCGGAACCTTCCCGGCTGCCATAGATCAAAACCCGGTTATAGTTCTGAGGGTTAAAAACTATTTTGCTGGGTTCAATGGGCAGGCCAGCCGACCATAGTGGATAACCTAATGAGTCGTAGACTGTCACTATATCATCCTGGTAAGCAGCCACCCGGCTGCCATATTTCGACACTGCAGCAAGGGTCTTGTCGTCGAATCTCCACAGCTGATCACCGTCAATATTGACAGCACTTACTGCGGTCTGCCCCTCTTCCTCAGTTGTATAATAAATATTAGCCTGTTCAAGGTATTCACTGGTCAGGTAAAGATTTTTAATCGGCTTTGTCTCGAGGCTCCACTTTAAATCACCATCATGGTTATAGAGATCTAACTGGTATTGATCCTGATCGGGAAGGGCGCGCGCTGCGGCAATCCAGCTGGCATTGGGAGATACGGATATTTTTTTTACAGGGTAACCTTGATCGTCCCACGCAAAAACCTGGTCAACCGAGGTAAAGTGCAGCCTGCCACCCTCAGTTCCAATTGCAGCGTAGTTGCCACAGGAGGAAATGCGCGCCTGGTTAGGCTCTGTTTCAAAAGTTTTGTCCCAGCTTAACCTGCGTTCTCGATCAAGCAGGCTTACCGTGTTGTTGTCCGCACTGAAAAGAATTCTTTCCATGCTGTGGTCAACACTAATATCATATACTTCAACACTGGAAAACCAGAAGTCATAGAGACCTTCTGCCTGATCAGCGGTTTGGGGATCGACAGTAACAGTATTACTCTCAGCAGCAGGAAAAAGCTGCATGGAGAATAAAACCAGGCCGCCTAAAATAAAGATTCCGGCCGTTATTACTATATAATAATACGGTTCGAACCGTTTCACTTCTTAAACACCTCCCAGCTTTAAAAGCCAGAGTGACGCTATTTTATCATACTCTGAGCTAAAAGCTTTAAATCTAGATTAAGGAGTATTAATTTTTTATAACATCCTGGCTGTCTGCCAGGGGCAAGGCAAAGTAAAAACTGCTGCCTGAGCCTACTTCACTCTCAACCCAGACCCTGCCTCCATGCCTGGTGATAATTTCACTAACTATGGCCAAACCCAGTCCGGTGCCTCCGCCTTCCCTGGAGCGTGCCCGGTCAACCCTGAAAAATCGTTCAAAAATATAACTTTGATCTTCCTCAGGAATACCGCAGCCGGTATCCCTGATCTCTGTAACCGCTTCGTTTTCATCCAGGTAAAGGCTTACCGTTACTGAGCCACCCGCCTCTGTATAATTCAGGGCATTATCCAGCAGGTTGCTTATTACCTGGCGAAGCTGAAGGGGGGCACCTAAGATCAGGTAATCCTCTTCCGGTATTTGATCATACAGGCCCAGGCCCGAGTGGGCGAAGCGGTACTGGTATTCACCCACCATATCAGCTAAAAGGCGGTTCAGGGCCACAATTTCAAGTTCTACTTCACTTTTTTCAAGCTTTGACAGCTCAAGCAGGTCATTAACCAGGGCTGTTAAACGATCAAGTTCTCCATCCAGGTCATCAATAAATTCTTTTTGCTGTTCCGGTTCCATCTCATGTTCCTTAAGAGCTTTCGTTAGCAAACTCATGGTTGTCAGGGGAGTTCTGACCTCGTGAGCAACATCTGCCGCAAACTTCTTCAGGTTACTGGTGTAATAATTAAGACGCTTGGCCATGATATTGAACTGTTCAGCCAGACGGCCGATCTCATCAGCCGAAGAAACTTCAATGTGCTGATCCAGCTTTCCCTCAGCCATTCTTCTCGCTGCCGCAGTCAGGCTTTCCAGGGGGCCGGTAAAGCGACGGGCCAGTGCAACGGACCCTCCACCGACGACGGCCATGGCTAGAAGGGTCGCTAAAAAGAGAAAGCGGCGAATATCATCGAGTGTCCGGTACACTTCTTCCAGTGAAGCTGATAAGAATACCACGCCAGTTACCGACTCATTTTCTTCCATTACAGGAACGGCAACCTGGATAACCTGGTGCTGTATCCGCTCACTGTATCCGGTTGTGCTGCTAACATTACCGTCTAAAGCATTATCAACCTGTTCATTATCCAGGGCTTGGTTCAACAAGCCGCCAACCCGGATAGAGTCTCCCACGACAATACCCTGCTGGTTTGCAAATAGTACGCGGGCCTGGGCTTGACGGCTAACATCTTCAGCCAGCGAGCTCAGACGGACCGCATCAACCTGCCCGCGCAGCTGACCAACAACAAAGTCGGCTGCCAGAAAGCCAGACCTGGCCAGGGTATCTTCAAGGTTGTTCATGTAGTAGCGTTCCAGGGTGTTAAGCAGGAAGATACTGATGATTATCATCACGGCCAGTATAATTGCCAGGAAGGTAGCTGTCAGGCGAAAGCGGATACTGTAAAACCTGGTCATTAAAGATCCTCCCTGAGCTTGTACCCGGTTCCCCACACAGTTATGATTAAATTCGGGTTGGCAGGATCTTCTTCAATTTTTTCTCGCAGGTGCCTGATATGGACATCTACGGTTCGCACATCTCCATAATAATCATAGCCCCAAACCTGCTCGAGCAGCTGTTCGCGGGAATAAACATTACCGGCATTGGACGCAAGAAAACTTAACAGGGCAAACTCCTTGGATGTAAGGTTAATTTCCTTATCATCAATCCTGGCCCTGTGCTGAAGCAGGTCTACTTGCAGTTTGCCAATCTGGATTACTTTCTTAGCCTCTTCATCACGTACCGTGCTGCGCCTCAAGATAGCCTTAATCCTGGCAACCAACTCACGTGAATTAAATGGTTTGGTCAGGTAATCGTCTGCACCCAGTTCCAGCCCTAAAACTTTGTCAATATCCTCACTGCGGGCTGTTAGCATAATAATTGGAATTTCCAGTTTTTTGCGAATCTGGCGGCACACTTCGAACCCGTCAACCTCAGGCAGCATTAAATCCAGGACAACAATATCCGGCTTCAAATCAAACACCTTTTTAAGCGCTTCTTCGCCATCAAAGGCTTGCTCAACCCGAAAGCCTTCCTTCTCCAGGTTAAAGGAAAGGGCTTTGACCAGTGTCTTTTCATCATCTACGACAAGCACTAATTCGTTGCTCATTTTTCGACCCCCCGGTCTAAATGATAATATTTCACTACTTCTTTAAAATCTTCCCAAACCGGCTTCTTCCTGCTGGGATCGCGCAAAAGCGCTGCCGGATGGAAAGTAGCAATAACCCGCATGCCATTTATTTCATGCCACTGCCCGCGAATCCGGGTTATGGCAGCATTTTTATCTATAATGGTTTTAGTAGCAAGCGCGCCCAGGCAAACAACAATTTCCGGACTAATCAGCTTAAACTGTTCGGCAAGGTATGAGCTGCAGGCATCAATTTCAGGCTGGACCGGGTTGCGATTGCCGGGAGGGCGACATTTAAC
>SLBE01000134.1 GCA_007126465.1 Syntrophomonadaceae bacterium
ACCCCAGGCTTACCTTTGGGATAGGGGCGGCTGTTTTGCTTATCACCCTGGTAATTGTTCTTGTTAAAGCTGATCGAATGCCGAAGTATGTAGACAACCTTCCTACGGCTCCGAAAAACCCAATCAAAGAGGCGGTTGAAGGGATCGGCCAGCTCCTGAAGCCTGAAAATTTCGGCCAGTTCCTGATCCTGGCAGCTATGCTTACCTACTTCATCGGTTTCGCCGGGCTTGATGCCATGTTTCCCATCTACGGGGTTGAAACCCTGGGACTGACTGAGGGACGAGCAGCATTTATTCTGACCACTTTTGCCGGTTCATTTTTAGTTTTTGCCCTGCTGGCCGGGGCAATCGGCACGCGCCTGGGGAAAATTCCGGCCATGCTGATCGGCCTGGCAATTATACCGGTACTTTTCCTGGCTGCCATTCCGGTACGCGAGCCGGTTATTATCGGGGGCATTTTTGTGCTGGCCGGTTTTGCCTGGGCCCTGGTCAATGTGCAGGCCATGCCGCTTATTGCCGACCTGGGCGGAAGGGACCGGATTGGTTTTTATATCGGGTTATACTATATTTTTACCATGACCGGCCAGATGGTTGGGCCAAGCGTACTGGGGCTTTCAATGGATGTAATGGGCAATCACGGGATGTTTGTAGGCGGCGCTGCAGTCTATGCCCTGGGCTTTGTGCTGCTCCGGGCCGGCTACCGCAGGCTGGAGGCGGATCCGGAAGAAATTGCCCGCAGGAGCAAGCTGCGCGAAGAAAATAAATCCGGCTGATTCATTTGCCGAAGCTTTCTATTATTTTTGCCAGGTCCTGCGGATAATCGGTAATGATAGCTTCAACCCCGGCTTTGACCAGTGATTGCATCATTTCAGGGTCGTTGACCGTCCAGGGATAGAGCGGAATGTTATGTTTTTTATAGCCTTCAATGATATTCGGTAACTGCAGGTAGAAAAACAGGGGATGGGCTGAATAGCAGCCCAGTTCTTTGACCTTTTGCCAGGGCTCTTTCAGATCTTCAAGATAGAGCATGCCTGTGCGGACAGCAGGTTTTATTTCACGACACCTGAGCAGGCTGTCGCTATTAAAGGATGAGACGATCACTCTTTCTTCCAGGTGATGAGATGTGATGCAGGAGAGCACCTTTTCTTCCAGGCCGGGGTAAGGAACCAGGGCATTTTTAAGCTCTATGTTTATCAAAAGGTTTTCCTTACGGTAACGGTTTAATACTTCGTCCAGGGTCGGTATTTCCGCCCGGCTGAAAAGTGGTGCGAACCAGCTGCCGGCATCAAGAGCTTTTAATTCATCCAGGGTAAAATCGGTGACTCCTCCGTCACCATCAGTAGTTCTGTTGAGTGTTTCATCGTGGATTACCACCGGCACACTGTCTTTGCTAAGCTGCACATCAAGTTCAATTCCATCGGCACCGATTTCCAGGGCTTTATCGAAAGCGATTATGGTATTTTCCGGTGCCAGTGAGGATGTACCGCGGTGGGCAAGATTTAGAGTTGTAATAACTGGTGACCCCCTGTCGGTCAGGTAATATTAAAAAGCCGTCACTGCCCAGCCTACCGAAGAAAACCGAGCGAGCATAAAGTGCAGACTTGGAAATGCCGGCGAAGCTATGCTGCTGCAGTTCCAGCCCAAACAATCAGCGAGCGAAGTCCTTTTCGGTAGGCTGGACAGCTATGTTTACTTATGCTCTTCCGATAATATATTTATAGGGGTCTACTTCCTCTCGCAAACACTTCAATTCTTCCGGACTCGGTGGCTCACTAATGGTTAAATCATCAGCCCAGAGCAGTTCAAACCCTGTATTGTCAATTATCTTCTGTTTTTCAATGCCTGGATGAGTGCTTTCCACCTTCATCCGCTTGGTTTCTTCATCAAAGCCAATTACACAAAGGTTTGTAATGACCTTGTATGGGCCGCTGTCTTTGGGCAGCCCGGCTTTTTCCCTTGCACCGGGTCCTGTAAGATAACCAGGTGAGGTAATAAAATCAATCTTTTCAGTAAACCTCTGTGGATCCTGGGGCGTAATCATCATGGTTTTCCAGCAAAGTGATGCCAGGTCGTTGGCTCCACCACTACCGGGGAAACGCACCTTGGGCTTTTCATGATCGTCACCAATCATGGTAGAGTTAATATTGCCATACTGGTCAATCTGGGCTCCACCCAGGAAAGTATAGTCAACCAGGCCGCGCTGGCAGGTTTCCATAACTTCAGGCATGCTGCTGGCCGCCAAACCGCGGTAGAAAGTTCTTGAATCACCTACTGAAATTGGCATTGATGGCAGCATCGGTCCGATACCTCCGGCCTCAAACATGATCATTAATCGAGGTGAGTTCATTTTTTGAGCAAGCATAGCGGCGGCACATGGCGCGCCGGTACCGACGACAACAATACTGTTATCTTCTAGATACCTGGAGGCCAGGCAGATCATCAGCTCCATATCATTGTATTCCATTATATTAACCTCCCTTTAAGAGTAATACTTACTTTTCAATCAGGTTTTCCTGGATTCGCAGTTCCTGGAGACGGCTCATGCCGCCAATTGTATCCAGGTATTCATTGAAGTTTTTAACCCCGTAAATATGGCGCTGCAAAAATTCTTTAAATTCATCCGGATCTTTTTCAGCTTTAAGCCATGCCTTCAAATGTTCTTCATCACTGAAGTATTCATAAGCCATGTTGCCCGGGTAACCGCCAAAGGGCACTTCGATTACTGCATCTACCAGGTAATAAGGAATAACTGTTTTAGATGGATCCCGCCGAATATATTCGTTGGGAACAAAACGCTCGGTGGTAATAATCAGGCGTTTGGCTGCCCGGGCCAGGTCCTGATCGGCGATCATGATGCCGTCGATCTGGCAGTTGCCATAGACATCTGCCCGGTGAACATGAATAATGCCTACATCAGGATAAAGTGCCGGAACAGCTAAATATTTTGCTCCTGTAAACGGACACTCCATTTCCACGGCATTGCTGTGCTTTTCAGTATCAGTGCCAAGCATGCAGCGAACCGGCATAAATGAAAGGCCCATCGCAGCAGCTTTATACCTCCAGGTCAGGGAAGCGTTGGTGTGTTCGCAAAGTTCAACAGCACCACTTTCAACAGCCTTGCGGGCAATTTTAGATAGTCCCCTTGCTTCTAAACCGACTATATAGGCAGAATCACATCGATTAATACAGTTGCCCGCCACCAGTATTTGAAAATCATGGGTAGCCGTGTGGCCGGCCAAACCCAGGTTTTTTTTGCCCTGCCTCAGCATTTCATGCAGGACGGAAACTGGGGTTCTGTTTGCTCCAAAGCCGCCTATACCGATATAATCTCCGTCATGAATCATTTCTTTGACAACCTTTTCAACCGTGGATGCCTTTTCAACCATCTTCCGTGGTTTCTTGTCGCGGAAATATTCCCGGGCCTTTTCGGCATCAGGATCGGTATAGAGTTTTCCTGTACCTGTCGGCTTGTAGGTAACAGTTCTTTCTTCCTTATACTTGCTGAAATTTTCCAACCCAACCACCTCCATTATATTATTTAAAAAGAGAGGAAAGCCTCACACTAAAAGGCGAGGCTTTTATTATTTTCCAGACAACTCTCTTATTAATCACACTCTTTATTTTATTGCTATAATCAATTTTCCAGCAGTCTTCCGGTTACTTTCTATATCCGTAAAAATAGAGCCTTTTACAGGAACAGCAGCCCCAGTGATATGAAAATACCGGAATAAATCAGGGCAATAATGCAGTAACCCATTATATCCCTGGCATTTAAGCCTGCAATACCGAGAGCAGGCAGTGCCCAGAAGGGCTGGATCATGTTGGTCCAGGCATCACCCCAGGCGATAGCCATGGAAGCCTTGGCGGCATCAACGCCCAGTTCAAAAGCAGCAGGCAGCAGGATTGGTCCCTGGACGGCCCACTGGCCTCCACCGGAAGGCACGAAGAAGTTTACAATTCCCGCACTGAGGAAAGCAAAGAAGGGGAAACTGAACTCTGATGACACACTAACAAACCACTGTGAAATCAACACAGCCAGTCCGGAACTGACCATCATACCCATAATTCCAGCATAGAAGGGGAACTGGAGAATGATGCCGCCGGAACCTCTGACTGCTTCATAAAGGGCCTTGATATAAGCTTTCGGGGTCCAGTGGAACAAAATACCGGCAAAGAGGAACATAAAGTTAACGATATTCAGGTTTAAGGTGCCGCCGGTACCGAAATAGTAAATTAAGTAGGTTACGGCAAGAACAGTAAGCAGGATAGATATAACCGGTGAGTTTTCAATCTTTTCAGCCGGTGTCTTCTGTACTGCAGGATCTTCTTTTTCTACCTCTGGTTCCAGCAAAGCAGGATCAATTTCAAAGGTCTCTTCTTTGGGCGGAACCATGAAACGGACTAAAATTGGCAGGGTAACAATAAGGAAAATAGCAATAATCAGGTTAAATGAAGAAAATATGGTTTCCCCAACATTTATACCGCCGGTCAATTCAAAGGACCAGTCGGTTGGAGTAGCTAAAGCCAAAGGAATAGAGCCGGCCAGGCCGCCATGCCAGGTTAAGAAACCGATATAGGCGCTGGCGATAATCAGCCGGTAGTCAAGCCCTTTGACCTGGCGGGCCATTTCCCGGCCCAGCAAAGCGCCGACGACGAGCCCGAAACCCCAGTTAACCCAGCTGGCTATGGCCGCTACAAAAGCGGTAATCATAACTGCACCAACAGGGGTTTTAGCCATTGAGGCAATGCTTTCAAGGACCTTCTTGATAGGAGCGCTGTTGGCGAGGGCATGACCGGTAACAAGCACCAGCACCATCTGCATGGAGAAAGTTAGCAGGTTCCAGAACCCTCCACCCCAGTGCTGTGCCATCATGTAAGGGGTGCTATCAGTTAACGCTACGCCACCAATGAAAACAATAAAAGTTAAGATAACAGCGAATAAAAACGGATCAGGCAAATATTTCTGAACAAGGGCAACAAAAAAATGGGTTAGACGTCTAAACATTTTTTTCTCCTTTCCGTATATTATTAATAAAGGACCCAGGGCTCGTTATTAAATCACATCACCTGCCTTTAAGAAATAGAGCCATAATTACAATGCTCTAATTTCCACGTAAATTTCAAAATCCCTTTTTTTATGTGCTTTTTAGTGAGCAGTTGAGGCAATTTGTCTATAAAGTATAATTATATAAAGACTAAGCACAAAGCAGGAAAAGTTTGTCTCAGAATACCTTCTGTGCCAATTTTTATGGGCGGCCCTTATATTAATTATGCTATAAGGGTCTCTTAGCGCCGGGTATGCTAAAAGCTATGAAAGCCTGACAAAGAGATAATTCTCTGCCATGCTTGACAAGATGGCTGAAGAACTATAGCTTTTTAATAAAAGGGAAATATTTAAGCTGTTTTAGTTTCATGACCTTTTTTATCATTAAGGCGGTGTGAAAACGATGAAAAATTACCAGCTTGTTGACAAGAGGATAGCAGAGGAACTTTCCGGGATCGTTGGACCGGACTTTGTTATTTTCGATGATGCTGAAAAGCTTGAGCCTTTCTCCCATGATGAAGTTGCAGATAAATGTTATGCCAGAATGCCCGAAGTTGTAGTTAAGCCGGCATCAGCTGAAGAGTTATCAGCCATACTAAAGCTGGCAAACCGGGAAATGATTCCGGTTACTCCCAGGGGCGCAGGCAGCGGCCTTTCCGGTGGAGCGGTGCCGCTTTCGGGTGGAATCCTGGTTTCAACGGAAAGAATGAACAAAATCATTGAAGTTGATAAAAAGAATCTGATTGCAGTTTTAGAACCCGGCGTTATAACCAACGATTTTAATGATGAAGTCCAGAAAGAGGGACTATTTTTTGCCGGGTATCCAATGAGCCTTGAGATGTGCTATATCGGTGGCAATGTGGCTGAAAATGCCGGGGGAGGAAGGGCAATAAAATATGGTGTAACCGGGCGTTACATCACAGGGTTGGAAGTGGTATTGCCTTCCGGTGAAACCTGTACTTTCGGGGGAAAAAGAGTAAAAGATGTAACAGGTTACAATATAATACAGTTGATGATTGGTTCTGAAGGCACTCTTGGTATCTTTTCCAAGATATTTGTCAAGCTGCTGCCCCTGCCAAAGGCAAGAATTGACATGATGGTTCTTTTTGAAGATGCGCAGTCGGCAATTGATGCCGTCCCGCTGATCATGAATACTATGCGCATTATACCGACAGGGATAGAATTTATGGATAAGATATCCCTTGATACAACAAGCGAATTTTTGAA
>SLBE01000146.1 GCA_007126465.1 Syntrophomonadaceae bacterium
AATTAACTCTGACACCATTTTCACTTAGATAGTTAAGGATTGAATAAGTTGAAAATGTCTCTGACACCTTTTCAACTTATTTTACAGGGTTATTTTAGTTCAGCAGCAATATCTGCAGTTCTGGGACGGATGCTGCTATCATTGTGGAGCCGGCTTCTTGCAATTCCTGCAAAGATCCGTAACCGTAGGTGACTCCGATTGCATCTATATTCCAGGCCCTGGCGCCTATAATGTCGTGTTTACGGTCTCCAATCATAGTGGCTTCTTTTGCCTTAAGCCCATCATTTCCCTCAAGTACTTGTGCTATTACTTCCCTTTTCTCCACCCTGGTTCCGTCAAGGTTGCTGCCGGCTATAGTGGTAAAGTAATGATCAAGATTAAAGTAGCTGAGAATTTTTTCTGCAAAAATAGTAGGTTTTGAAGTGGCCAGGTAAATCTTTTTGCCGTTTCGGTAAAGGTTATCCAGTAATTCTGGAATATCCGGGTAAACCTTATTTTCATATATCCCGGTATCGCGGTAGTAATCGCGGTAATATTCGACAGCCCGGTGAGCTTCAACTGGACTGAAACCGTAAACTTCGATAAATGAATGGTGCAGGGGTGGCCCGATAAAAGACCGCAACTCTTCCAGCGTGGCATCTATATTGTATTGTTTTAAAGCATGTTGAACAGACCTTGTTACCCCTTCGGCAGAGTCGGTCAGGGTTCCGTCGAGATCAAATAATATGTGGTTGTATTTTTTTTTCATCAGGCTGCTGTGCTCCTTAAACGAGATATTTCTTATATTGTATCTGCACGGCCTTTTTACTACAACCTGCTTATAATAATAAATAGGCATATTTATTTTACAAGCAGGAATTATAGACTGCCGTGGAGAAAATTTAACTACTATTATTATATTGTGGAGGTTGCCCCTATGCAGGATATGGAAATGATTGAAAAAATATTTGCCCCCGGTAAAAAGGTCCTGGTAGAATGTATAGATAATCAGATGAATGTTAATAATTACCAAACCATTGTAGAGGATCTGGAAGGTGCATACCTCGTCCTGCAGGCTCCTATAATTAACGGCAAACCGGCTTCGTTCCAGGAAAGCCAGGAGTTAACCCTGCGCCGCATAGAGCAGCAAGAGCAGGAGGCATATGTGACAAATGTTTTTGTTATTGATGTTCGCCAGGATAAAATTCCGCTCCTGGTTTGCAGCAAACCTAAGAAGATTGATAGGACATCTTTAAGAAGGTTCACGCGGTTTGGCGTAAATTTACCCTTTACCTACAAGTTAGAGAAGGATGACTTGAACCTCACCGGTAGAATAAATGATCTGTCTTTAAGTGGTTGTTATGCCCTGGTTAACTCGGATGACCGCCTTAAAGCCGGTTCAGTTCTGGATATTATAATTGCCATGCCGGGTGAAGGTTCAGCTTTAAATATAAAAGCCAGGGTAATCAGGGTAGATGACCCTGCAGAAAATGAAGAATCATTAACCGGCCTGGCCCTGGATTATGAATCGCTATCAGATCTAGAACGGGAAACCCTTTACTATTTTATTTTCCAGCTCCAGTTAACCTGCGACAGCATTCTCGGCTCCGGCATGGAACTGCCAGACGAGTAGATCGCATTAGCACTGCCAGGTTTCTTCAAAGATATGCAGGTGAGTGACTGTAAGCACTTTAAAAGCTTCCACTAGCCTGCAGTTTTCTTTTTCTGCCTGCTCTTCCGATCTTGCTGTAAGGTATTCTTTTAGTTTTTCTCCTTTTTCGCCGGAAAATTGGCTATTGTGACAGTCAATTGCAGCCAGCTTAATTTCCCAGGTATCAGAAGCATCGATCAGGGTGTTGGGATAAGCAGTATAGTAAAAGGCGATCATTTCAATGCTATGCGGCATCACCCCTTTCTGCAGGTCATCCGGACAGAATTGAGGCATCCCCGATAAGAGGCAGGCTTCAGCGGCAGCCAGGCCGGTGCGATTGTGGTCGGAATGGGCCTCATAGGGCAGCCATGGGTCGCATACCATAACAGCGTCAGGTTTGAGGCTGCGAATCGTCCCGGTTATATCTGCCCTGATTTTTTCATACGGCAGGTTGCCCCCATCAGCATAATCCAACCAGATCAGCTTTTTTACGCCCAGCAGTTTAGCTGAGTTTTCTGTTTCTGCTTTTCTGGTCCTGGCGATTTCACCAGGCTTGTCTGATGGTTGATAAGTGCCGGCAGAGCCATCGGTAATGGTCAGGGCAGTTACCTGCTTGCCCGATCTGGACAACCTGGCAATAGTTGCCCCGGCGCCAATTTCCATATCATCAGGATGAGGTTGGATGCAGAGGATGTTTTCTGCAGATAATAGTTCAGGAACAGGCAGGAAGTTACAGATCCGTGGTTTCATTTTTCATCTCCCCGGTATTAATTTTTGCTAAATGATTAATTCATGATTAAGGGGAGAAATCCTTTTTGTGCATAACAGTGCAGTTGTCCCCGGCAGGTAATAATGAAACCATGTAGAAATAATATTATCAATTGAGTGGTCAGAAGAATCTGAACTACATTTAGGCTGTCTGTTTAGCAGGGGGGATTTTATGAATACTAAAAGCAGGGGATGTCTGTTGGGTGCTGCTGTCGGCGATGCTCTTGGTGCGCCGGTAGAATTTTTAACCCTGGATCAAATCAGAGATAAATATGGAGAAAAGGGAATTGAAAATTTTGATGCCATGAAAGGGCTTAAGCCGGGAGCTTATACAGATGATACTCAAATGACCCTGGCAACGGCAGTTGGCTGTATCAGGCACCGTCAGACTTGTAAGGACGGTAAAAAATGTGATTTTAAAACGGTGGTCTACCAGGAATATCTCGAATGGTACGAGATGCAGAAAAGCCCCGAAAACAGAAGATCACCCGGCAATACCTGCCTGGGTGCTTTGGGCAGCGGGAAAATGGGTACCGTTGATAAGAGAATAAATGACAGCAAAGGTTGCGGCGGGGTAATGCGCACAGCTCCAGCAGGCATAGCTTATCTACCCGGTGAAGCGTTTCAATACGGAGTGGAAGCTGCGGCGATTACCCACGGCCATCCGTCCGGTTTTTTACCGGCAGGGTTCCTGGCAGAATTGATTGCCGGGGTTTTTGATGGGGTAGAGTTGGAAGATGCGGTTGATCAATGTTCAGATCTGCTAAAAAAACAGCCCGGCCATGAGGAAACTCTTGATAAAGTTAACCTGGCCCGTGAATTGTCAGGGAAGGGCAACCCCTCAGAAACAGCAATACCGCTGATTGGTGAGGGGTGGGTAGGGCATGAAGCCCTGGCCATAGCCCTGTATTGCTGTTTAACTTTTCAGGCTGACTGGCTAAAAGCGGTGCTTGCTGCTGTTAATATTACCGGTGACAGTGACTCCACCGGTTCGGTTACAGGGGCAGTGCTTGGGACAATGCATGGAGAGCGTGCCATTCCCGGTAAGCTGGTTGACAATGTTGAAAATAAAGGTTTAATCATCAAAATTGCTGAAGATCTTTTCAAAGTGAGAAAATAAAATTATAGCTTAGCATTAGAGCTTGTATTTTATAGTAATTACTGGTAAGTTTATAGACAGGGTATTAAACCTTTTTATATAAACAGGAAGGAGTTTTTGCCATGAGAAGAATACTACTGTATACATTGATTATAATGATTATAAGCTTGCTGCTGGTTTCAGGTTGTGACCTGCTGGGAGGTGCAGAAGAGGATCCTGTACCTGAAGAAGAAGAGGTAAGGGTAGATCCTGATAATCCCGAAGGGGTCGTGCATGACTTTGTTGATGCTATCAGGGATCTTGACCTGGACAGGGCGGAAGAGCTGGTTTCCAGTGATTACCTGGATGAATTTGAAGAAGATTTTGCTGAAATAAAGCAGGTTCTTGCCGAAGATACCCCGGAAGCGTTAATGCTGCAGCAAATGTTCGATGTTATCTTTGATAACTTTGAACTAAATGTGACAGGCCATACACTTGAAGGCGATGAAGCTACAGTTCATACCATAAACACTCACCCTGATCCGGAAATGCTGACTGATAAGCTGATGGAAAGATTTTTCGAAATCATGTTCAGCGGTGAAGTCGATATGGAGAATATCACTGAAGAAGAAGGTATGGAGTTAATGATTGAAGTCTTTCGTGATGTTTACCCTGAGATCGATAAGGTTACCACAGAAGTAGATGTGCCGATGGTGAAGGAAGACGGTCAGTGGAAAATTGCCGGAGAGGTAATTTCTGATTATACAATAGACCTGGATATGTAACTGTCCTGTTTTTCTACTTAAAAGTGATTAATTAAAAACCGAGCCTGTCCTTTGGGTTAAATAACCCGGGCAGGCTCGGTTTATATTGTTAGCTTTCATATTCGGCTGTTAACTCTGCCGGTGGTTGGTGGGGGATGCGCGCTATTTCTTTATCACCGAAAGTAAATACTGCTTCTTTGCCATCGGTTATTTCGCCAATATCGGCAGCGCTAACCCCTTTTGCTTCTGCAGCCTTTATTATTTCTTCAGCATCAGCGGGGTTTACCTGGAAGAGCATCCTGGCCTGTGTTTCACAGATCAAGATTTCCTCCGGGGTCAGACTGTCGGTTTTAACCGGGGCTTTCTGCAGGTCGATTTTCGCCCCCAGGCCTCCAAAGCGGACTGATTCGCTTACCGCGGCGCCAATGCCTGCTGCCCCTAAGTCTGAGCAGGCGTTAATTTTATTTGTTTTTATGGCTTCCAGGGCAGCTTCCATGGTCGCTTTTTCTTCATCAAACAAAGCTAAAGCAGGGCGCATCGTATCGACTAAGCCTGCCCGGTAGAGGGTATCATTGCCATCATTATCAGTTTTGCCAAAGATGATAATCCGGTCACCGGGATTTTTTGCCGGTTTAGTCAGCGGTTTTTCAACGACCATACGTCCGATCACCGCTGCGACTACTGCTGGGACAATATCGCTAAAAGAGGTCGAAAGGCCTCCCCCGACGACAAAAACTTCCATTTTTTCGCACATATCGTGGATACCCCTGACGATTAGATTAATGCGATCGCCGCTGGTCATGACTTCACAGTTTCCGCAGGTACATTTTCCTTCGAAACCGCAGGGGCCGACAATTACTTCTTCATCGAGGGAACGGGTTCCAATAAAGTCTAGTAAAAAGAGCGGGCGACCACCCATGGCAACTACATCTCGCATGGCCCCGCCTGCTCCTGTTGCAGCGCTATCGTAAGGCCTTGGCACACAGGGGGAGCAATGGCTTTCCATCTTGGCTACAACCAGGCCTTCATCATCAGGCATTTTAAAAACAGCAGCATCGTCATTCGCATCAGGCCCGATTAGCAGGCTGCCGGGCGATACTTTCCCCACGGCATCATTTAGCTTTTTAAACACCCCAAAATCGATAGCTTTATCGATATTATGATGCAGGTGGATAAATAAGCCGTGCATCAGGGCTTTTTCAACAGTATTCATAAATATAACCCCTCCCGTATTATAGATAACATTTTTTAGCTTCTTACCATTTTACTTTCTTTCTTATAATATACGACTGATCTCTAAGCTTTCCTGTCTGCCCTAAAAAAATGAATTGCTTATTAAGCAACGAAGAGATGCTCACTTCGCTTCTGTTTGGGGCATTATGGGTTAATGTGTTAAACTATAATCAGTTGGAATTGACGGTTAATCTTTTGAAAAGGGGATGTTAAAGATAGAAATACAATTCGAAGCGAATATAGAACGTATTGAAATGCCGGAAAACCTGGCCATCGGCCTGATGGTGGCAAGACAGCATGAGAAGTGTAGTACCGTAGGCTGCGATTTTGATTACTTTGGCTTTGCTTTCGGGCAATCACCATTTGATCCGCCGGAGGTTCTGGTTAAAGCGCTTGAAGAGGCGGCAGTGAAAAGTGGTTATGCTGATTCGGAAGGTATTTATGATTTGCGGGAAGCAGTGGCCGGATTTAATGCCAGGCACTTTGGCCTTGATGATAATCCTGAGCGGATTATTATCGGTCCCGGAACGAAAGGTATTTTCTTTTTGCTATTCAGTATTATCAGCGGGGACGTTATAATTCCGGTTCCATCCTGGATTGGTTATGCTCCCCAGGCCCGTTTCCTGGGTAAAAAGTATTATCCCCTGGTTACGCGGCCTGAAAACAGCTATAAGATTAACGCTGAAGAGCTGGAGCGGTTTCTCAGCTCGCTGGGCAAAGATCAGCATGTCCTGGTATTAAATAGTCCCCATAACCCAACAGGCCAGGTCTACAGCAAAATAGAGCTG
>SLBE01000029.1 GCA_007126465.1 Syntrophomonadaceae bacterium
CTATGCCCGCTGGTGAAGTGCCTGTGTAATGATGGAGCCCGTGATCATGGCTCTAAAGGACCATTATGCCGGTGAGGTTGAGATAATTGTTGCTGATCTTGAGCAGCCAGAAACAGAGCTGCTGCTTGAAGAATTTGCAGTTCATTATATTCCGGCGTTCTTTTTTATAGATGAAGATGGGGTCGTTTTATATGAGGAAGCAGGTGCTTTCAGCTTTGAAGAGATGACCGAAAGAATTGACCCCCTGGTTACCGAAAGTGAAAGAAACGGGACATTGTCCGGCCTGGATCATTTCTTTTCCGTAACCCTGCCAAATGTTATGGGTCAGCGCTCTGCACTTGCCCTGGCCCTGGTTTTTATCGGGGGAGTGGTCACCAGCATCAGCCCCTGTATCCTGTCAATGGTGCCGCTGCTGGTCAGCTATATTGGTGGTTATGGGGGAGATGGACCAAGATCCAGGGGTTTTATGCTTTCTTCATCTTTTGTAACCGGCCTGGCCGTTACTTTTGCCGTATTAGGTTTTATCGCTGCCTCTTTTGGGCAGGTGTTCGGGCAAATTGATGCAATCTGGTATTATATCCTGGCCGCCGTAGCGATTATCATGGGGCTGCAGCTACTGGGCATTCTTACTTTTAACCTGCCTGGCCTGCAAAAAATCCCTATCAAGAAGGCCGGCTTTGGTGGCTCCCTGGTGATGGGAATGCTATTTGGCCTGGTTGCATCACCCTGTGCTACCCCGGTTCTGGCTGTGATTATTACTTATGCGGCCGTGCAGGCCGAACCGGTTTACGGCAGCGGGCTGCTATTTATTTACGGCATTGGGCATGGGCTGCCCCTGCTGGCTGCCGGCACCTTTACCGGTTTTGCCCGCAGCCTGCCCCGTTTTAACAGGTATACTCAATACCTTAGTTATGTCAGCGGTTTTATTCTTATAGTTTTAGGACTGATTCTCCTGGCCTGGGTCAACTGGTAATAATATAAACTGCAGATTCAGCGCCCACCGGGAAATAAAATATAAGGAGTTGATGAATAGAGATGGAAGTAAATATCCTTGTAGGTGGAGCTGCCGGACAGGGTATGGATACTGTGATGAATCTTCTCGGTAAAAGTCTGGTCAGAGAAGGTTACGGGCTGATTTATACCAAGGATTACATGTCCCGGGTGCGGGGCGGTCATAACTTTTCCACTTTACGCATTGCCGGAGGCACTCCCTGGACAACGGTCCATTCAGTAGACATCCTGGTAGCCCTTAATGAAGAAACTTATAAACTGCATCAGCATAAACTGGCCCCTTCCGGGCGGGTAATCTATGACCCCGAAGTATTTACCCTTCCGGAAGAAGAAGACAGGGGGGTTCCGGTTGAGCTGAAAAACCTGGCTGAAGAAGCTGGCGGCAAGGTAATGGCCAATACCGTTGCAGTTGGTGTTCTCCTGGTTCTCCTTGGCATGGGAAGCAATACTGTGGAAGTGCTGCTTGAAGAAACCTTCAAAGATAAGGAAGGGATGGTCAGTAAAAATGTTAATGCCCTTAAATCAGGAATGTCAGCGGCAGAAAAGTTTTGCAGCGCCTGTTTTCCCCTTCCGCCAAAAAGTGAAGACAGTCAGAAGCTATTTGTTGACGGCAACCAGGTCCTTGGTATGGCTGCCCTTGGCAGCGGCTGCCGTTTCCTGTCGGCTTACCCGATGACACCATCGACAGGAGTAATGAATTATCTGGCCGGTAAAAGCAAAGAATACCCGGTTGTAGTTGAGCAGGCCGAGGATGAAATTGCCGCAATTAATATGACCCTGGGTGCTTCTTACAGCGGAGTCCGCTCCTTAACCTGCACATCAGGCGGTGGTTTTTCCCTGATGGTGGAAGGGCTTTCCCTGGCCGGGATGATTGAGACCCCGCTGGTAATAATTTTGGCCATGCGGCCCGGTCCTGCTACAGGGTTACCCACCCGCACTGAACAGGGTGACCTGGAATTTGCAATTCACGGCGGCCATGGTGAGTTTCCGCGAGCGGTCCTTACTGCCACTTCCCACGAAGATGCTTTTTACCGTTTAAATAAAGCTTTTGAGCTGGCTGATCGTTATCAGACCCCGGTTATTTTTCTATCCGATCAGAATTTTGCCGATACCCATCGTTCTGTGGAACCATTCGATTTCGGCAGGCTCAGCTATAACCGGCACCTGGTTGAAGAGGATGACTATGAAAAACCATACCAGAGGTATCGCCTGACCGAAAACGGGATATCACCCCGTGCTATACCGGGTCAATTTCCCGGCGAAACAGTGCTGGTGGATAGCGACGAACACGATCAGAATGGCAATATTATTGAAAGCGCTGAAGAACGAAACCAGATGTCTGGCAAGAGGATGCGCAAGTTAAAAGCACTGGCAGAAGAAATGGATGAGCCGGATCTTTACGGAGATCCCCGCCCGGAAACACTGCTTATAGGTTGGGGTTCCACTTATGGCGTTTTAAGGGAAACGATTGATGCCTTGTCCGCTTCGGGCTTAAAAATTGCCATGCTGCATTTCAGCGATATCTGGCCGCTGCCGCAAAAAAGACTGCGCACACTGCTGCCCGAAGTGCGGTTGAGCTGCTGCGTGGAAAATAACGCCACCGGCCAGCTGGCTTCACTGATCCGCCGGGAGACCGGCCTTGCAGTTGACAAAAGGATTAACAAAAACGATGGAAGGCCCTTTATGCCCGATGAAATAATCAAGGAGGTGGAGAAGTATCATGAAAGCTGATCATTTTTTACTGGGTGAAACGGCCTGGTGTCCCGGGTGTGGCAATTTTTCGATCAGGAATGCATTGGCTGGGGCCCTGGCTGAGCTTAATCTTCCTGCTGAAGAAGTTTTAATTTGTTCAGGAATTGGCCAGGCGGCCAAAATGCCCCATTATATCAAGGCCAATGGTTTTAACGGCCTGCATGGCAGGGCACTTCCTCCGGCGCTTGGGGCAAGAATAGCCAATAAAAACTTGAAAGTGATAATCTCTTCCGGTGATGGCGACAGTTATGGTGAAGGGGGCAACCACTTTATTCATAACATCCGCCGTAACCCGAACATTGCTCATTTTATTCACAATAACCAGGTTTACGGTCTGACCAAGGGACAGGCCAGCCCCACCAGTGATCCGGGCATGGTTACAGGAGTCCAGGTTAGCGGTGTGATCAACCCTGCCCTGAATCCCCTGGCTTTGGCGCTAGTCCTCGGCGCCGGGTTTGTTGCCCGCTGTTTCAGCGGTGAAAAGGAACACTTGAAGGAGACAATGAAAAAAGCGATCAATTTTGAAGGATATGCCCTTGTTGACATACTTCAGCCCTGTGTTTCATTTAATAAGCATAATACTCATGGCTGGTATAAGAACCGGGTATACTTCCCCGAGGTGAGTGATCCTGCCGACTGGTCTGCTGCCATGAATCTGGCCAGGCAGTGGGGTGATCAGATTCCACTGGGCGTATTTTATAATGTGCCCCGCCCAACTTTTGAAGACTCACTGGAAGTGCTGTCCGGCGAGCCGCTGGCAAAGCGCCCCTTTGAGCCGAATGATGTGGCGGATGTGCAAAATGAGTTTTTGTAATTATTCTGCCTGTTGAAGAAACCATGCTCGCCTCAGCTTTCTTTAACAGGTTGAGCAGTGCCAACTGATGTATGTTGAGCAGTTGCGAATATTTATAGATGGAGAGTTAGTAAGTATGGATAACAATGAAGCAATCTGTGACAAGTGTTCAAAGAAAATATGTGAGAATAATATTACCTATCATGGGGTCAGGCGCGGTTATTCTGCCGCACACTTTCCTCTTTTTCTTTTTGAAAAAGTCCCGCTCTGCTCGGATTGCCTGGACCGTCAGGGTAAAATAGAAATATTTGAGAAAGTGCTGGCATTAATTGCCCTGGCTATTGTTGGTTATTTTATGGCAATCGGTTTTATGGTATTATTTAGTTCATTTCTTTAATTGAAAATCGGAGGCGAGTATGTTTTTTAACAGGTTTGGCAATAAAACAGTTAAGCATTTAAGAAAAGAGCAGGGATTAACAGCCCGGGAACTGGCCATGATGGTTAAGGTTGGCAGCAATATGATCAGGAAGGTAGATCATTTTCAAATTAAAAATGTTCCTGAACCTTTAAAAAGTAAAATTGAGCCGGTGTTAAGGGGAAAGTAACTCCTGCGCCGGTTTTTAAACCGGGAGTTCTTTTCCGGTTTGGCAGGAATAAACAGATATATGTTGAATAATACTTTATCACATTTAGTTCAATAACCGCAATCTGAATAACTGCTCCATAGCCGACATGACTGGACATACTACACTTACTTTATTTCAAGGGACTGATATTTTTGTTTGAGTGGAAGTGTCCGCACTGTGGTAAGAAGTTTTATAGCTCCTGTCCCGAACGCAACAAGGAATATGTTGAATGTTGTAACTGCGGTAAAGATCTAATTAACCCGTTTTATGATCCAAATGAGATTGAAAGAAACTAATCTAACTGCTTGTTACCAGGACCGGGGTATCCCAGATGAAAGAAATAATTACAAACCTGCTTTAATTCATCCCGCCTTAAATTATGACACTTTAAAAGTGATCAACGACTATGCAAATAAGTTAGAGCAGGCTGCAAGGGCAGCCGCAAGATTAGCTTTACTTCGTTAAGAATTATTAATTCATCTTCACAAATCGTGTCATCTTTACCATATATGGTATAATCATATCATAGACCTCGTTTTGCAGAACTTAACTTGGTAGTTTAAAAGCTGCTAACCGTCTCATATGCAAAAGGGGGTTGTTTTGTATTAAATTTGCTTTTTAAAAGGGAGGCTAAAAGCGGGTGGCAGAAAAAAAAGTACCGCTGGATCATAAAACATCACAGCCCGCGCCGGATATAAAGAGAAAACCGGGGAAAATCGGAACCATTATCAAAACTTTATTTGCATTGATATTTACTCTTTTCCTGGTGGGCAGTGGCGCTGCCGCGGCAGTTGTTGTAAATTATATTAACGAAGCTCCACCTTTTGATATTGCCAGGCTGGCTACAGTTGAGACATCATATATTTACGATCGGGAAGGCAATGAAATTACTGCCCTGCATGAAGAGCAAAACCGGATCGTCGTAGACCTTGAGGATGTACCTGTCCATGTCCGCCAGGCTTTCATCGCTATTGAAGATGAGCGGTTCTACGATCATTTTGGCTTTGATGTAATCGGCAGCATCCGTGCTGCCTATGCTAACTTTCAGGCTGGCGCAATTATCCAGGGAGGCAGCACTATTACACAGCAGCTGGCCCAGAATGCCTTTCTGACAACTGAAACCACGTACAGGCGTAAAATCCAGGAAATATGGCTGGCCCTGCAGCTTGAGCAACGCTACGGTAAAGAAGAAATTATCGAGCTTTACCTTAACCGCATCTATTTTGGCAACAACGCTTACGGGGTGGAAGCGGCTGCACAAACTTATTTCGGTAAAAGTGTAGATGCTTTATCTGTTTCCGAAGCGGCAATACTGGCCGGGGCAGTTCATTCTCCCAATAACTATAATCCTATTGACAATGAGGCCCAGGCCAAGGCAAGAATGGAAATTGTTCTATCCAACATGAAACGACTTGAACATTTAACAGAGCAGCAGTATGAAATGGCTTTGCGGCAGGAACACCAATTTTCCGAACCGAAAGATCCTGAATATCCCTACCCCCATTTTGTTGATTATGTAGTTCATGAGGAATTAATCCGCATTTTAAGTGATATTCCCTCAATCGGTTCAAGAGAAGAAGCTTATCGTGCTATTTATACCGGTGGTCTTCGTGTTTATACCACACTTGACCCACCCATGCAGGTTCATGTCGAAGAAGTTCTGTCAAGAAGCGATCTTTACCCGACCACCATTCTCGTCAATATGCCTCGTGCCAAAGAAGTTATCGCCGGGTTACCTCCGGGGCGTGATCTGACCCGGGCTGAACTGGAAGAGCTATTTGATGAGGACGAGGGCATCCCTCAGCCCCAGGCGGCTATAGTTTTAGCGGATCCTAACACAGGTCGCATCAGCGCCCTGGGTGGTGGCCGAGATTACCAGAAAAAAAAGGATGAAATACTAAGGTTTAATACCCTGCGGCAGCCGGGTTCGGCAATTAAACCGATCATTACTTATGCACCTGCCTTTGAAGAGGGCACTTTGCCCGGGGCCAGCTCAACCCTGGATGATTCTCCTTTTAGAGGGCCGCAGGGGTGGTCGCCTAAAAACTTTGATA
>SLBE01000233.1 GCA_007126465.1 Syntrophomonadaceae bacterium
CAAAAAACAACAGGATTGTTGTAGGCAGTGACAAAGAAACTCAGTGCAGTGGGCTGTTGGCGGAGGATGTTAATTTTATATCGGGTAATGCACCCGAGTCACCATTAGCACTAGATGTAAAGGTTCGTTATAAGGCCAGCCCTGTTTCCGCTACTATTTATCCTCCTGAGAATAATATCGTAAAAGTTATTTTCGAGCATAAACAGAAAGCGGTAACTCCCGGCCAGTCGGCGGTATTTTACCTGGGCGATGAAGTTATCGGTGGCGGTATTATAATAAACAGCTTATAAGATTGCCACAGCTATTAACCTGGTCAAGGTGGCCTGGAGCAACTTGTGGATGAAAAGGTTTTATTACGATCCGATGTAGTGGCTCTGGAGGGTGATGACATATAAAAGCATCCAGCCTTTTCTAATTCGCAAATAGCACTTATTTTAGAAGTGTTACCCGGTGTATTTCTTGGTTTGTTAATATGATGGTTTAGAAAAAATGCTTTTAAGTTTAACCAGAAACCCTTTTTCTTTTTCGGTGGGCTGTTTAAATTCTTCCGGAAGTGGAATAAGCTTTTCAGCTATTGCAATAATACAGCGTGAAGCAGGGGAAAGCGGGTTATAAAAAACTATTGGTTTAAAATTCTTCACAGATTTGGTCAGGTTATTGTCTCTTACAATATGACCCAAGGTTTTTGGTTTTATGTTAAGGAAGCGACTTGACACATCTGTTAACTTTGCAGAAACCTGCCTTGCTTCCGTAAAATCTTCGACGAGGTTGAAAACCATTTTTATATCCGGTTGTACTTCTTTCGTGCTCAAGACTTTAATGATTGCATAAGCGTCAGAGATTGAATGCGGTTCCGGGGTAACTATCACAACAACTTCATCTGCGGCGAGACAGAAGTCAACTACATTGCGCGAAATGCCGGAACCGGTGTCGATCAAAATTACATCAGCTAATTCTTCAAGAGGTTTAAGCATGCTTACTATCCTACCCAGTTCCTCAGAAGGTAATTCAGCGAGGGTTTGCAGACCGGATCCTCCGGGGATAACGCGGATTCCTTCCGGTCCTTCCACCACAATGTCCAGCAAACTTAAATCATGGTCATCCATTAAAGTATTTATGTTGCTTTTACAACGTAAGCCCAGCAATACGTCTACATTTGCTGTGCCCAAATCAGCATCAATGATATAAACATTTAGCCCGCGCTGGGCCAAAGCGATAGCGCTGTTAATAACAAAGTTGGTTTTTCCCGTTCCGCCTTTACCGCTGGTTACGGCAATTACTTTCGGCTGTCTTGAGGAAGGCTGCTCAATACTCGGTTCTTTTTCTTTACCCTTGGCTTCATTAAGATCTTTACTGTCAGGCAGAGTTGGCTCTCCAGATGGCTTCTGTAGTGGTGAGGGTTCCTGTAACTGGGATATCATTTCCTTGACCGGTTTGCCGGGTTTGAAAACTGGTACTTTGGTTTCAGGAATAGTTATAAGTTCTGATGTATGCATGTTTTTTACTTTTCTTGCAGCCCTGGTTCGGGTTTCAAAGGTGCCGAAACCTTTCAAGCTGACTTTTTTACCTTTTGATAGAGTATCTTCTATTGAACTTAGCATTGTATCAATAACCTGCCTTGCATCTTTTTTTGATAAAGCAGTTTTTTCTGCAGTCAGGGCAGCTAATTCTTGTTTATTCATTGCGGGTGTAAACCTCCGACGATCATATAGCAAAATATTATAAAGTTATTCCACAAGCTATTTTTTTTTCCTGCAGTCAAAGCTGCCAACTTAAGGTAACTAACTTGCTTTTATAAACAAAATCGGCAAGTTCAGCAGGATATTAATACCTTGACAGGAAAATAACGCATATCAAGATTAATTTAAAACTTAAAAATTAGTTCTTCCTGCCGAAGATAGTGATAGAGGGGTGATACAATTGCCGGGACTTGGTAGTAAACTGCGAATAAAAAGATTAGCTCTGGGATTATCATTAAAAGATGTTTCCAGGAAAACCAGGATAAAGCAAAAAGAGCTGGAAGCACTTGAAGAAGAAGAAATACTTAAGTTTAAAGACAAAGAAAGTGCCCTGGATCATGTCAAAACTTATTCAGCTGCTCTCGGTCTTGAGCGTAGTGAAATCCTTACTGATTTTGAATACCTGTGGTCAGACTCCACTACTGCTAACGCATATATGCAGCAGCAGCATAAACGGGAAAACAGGTTTGCAGCTTTTAGGGAACAAAAGCTTTTAGGTTATGGAGCTGCTGTTGCAGCAGCAGCTATTTTTTTGTCAGTTGGTGGCTATGTGTTCTGGAATAATTTTTATGATTCCCGTGACCCTGAGCAGTATCATGCTACATCTGCCGGTGAAGTGACCTCTGAAGAAACAGCGGTTGCAGACCCGGAAGTAAACGATGTGGAAGATGTGTCTGCTCCTCAAGAAGAGCCTTCTAACAACAATGATCAAGAGGAGATTAGTTTCTTAGCTGATGCTGAGGATGATGAGGTTGTTGATACGACAAGTGAACTTGACGAAGATGTCCCGGAAGAACCTGTGTTTGATGAAGAAGCTGAAAAAGAGGAACAGCAGGTTCCTGGTTATGGTGAAGAGGGGCTTCCTCAAACAGGCGGTCTTGCTTACCTGATCTGGTTTGGACTACTTACTTTCATTATTGGTCTGGCTCTTTTCCTGCCCGTACTGTTATTTAAAAAAGACTATGATCCAGTTCTGGGGCCACCTTACTAAGATTTATCTGCAAATTATGAATAAGAAAGTTGTTAAACTGGTCCTGCAATTAAACGCAGGACCAGTTTTTTTTATTCCGGTAGCAGGGAATATTAAGTAAAATGCGAAAAGTATTATAGAGCATGGACAGTGACGTGCTGTGAAAGGAAGGTTACGCTTAAATGTTAGTATTGTCGAGAAAAACTGATCAAAGTATTATGATTGGTGACGATATTGAAATAGTCGTTTCTTCAATAGATGGCAACTCTGTGCGAATTGGCATCAAAGCTCCCAGGGATCTGAAAATATTACGTAAAGAAACTTTTGAAGAAGTCCGTCAGGAAAACATTAAAGCTGTTCAGGCTGCCTCAAAATACAACCAGGATATAAGTAAAATACTGCCTCGAAAAGCAGAGACTAAAGACAATGCGGAGGATGAAGAAGGCAAGCTTGATTAGCTTGATAGCTGATGCTACTATTATACTGTATTTGGTTGATTCAAGCTGGAGGTAAAAGCCATGAAAATTGATGGTATTGACCCACTTTTATTAAATCGAATTAAAGAGCAAACAGACCGTCTGGAAGTGCAAAAATCTGAAACTGTATTTCCGGATAACAGGACAAAAAGAGAAAGCGGGCGCTACAAGGGGCAGGCAGCAAAACCAATAGAACCAGATTATAATAAAAGGGTAGAGCAAGCTTTGCGCCAGTTAAACCAAAGAGCAGAGGAAGATAACCTGGATGTTCGATTTAACCTGAGAAAAGAAAAAAATTATTGGCACATAGAGGTTTTTGATCGGGGCAGCAGCGAAGTTATCCGGGCAATACCTACTGACAGGGCTTTTGAAGTCCTTTCAAGGATACAGGGTTTATTTGGGCTTATGCTAGATGAAAAAAGATAAGTTGACAGCTGCAGGATGAATATGACATTAATATGTTAGTTTTTTTAACAAAGTGAGTTTATTTTTTTTTGACTCTTCAGTTAGTGACAACTAACAAAGTTCAAGTATGCTAGCATCAGCGGATGCCAGTCAAAAGATGAAATAATTGACCGGTAAACATGCCACTATATGGATAAAAAGTAATTTGCCAATATCAATATTTGATAAGTGCAAGTATTTTTTTAAGGGGAAATATAGTAAAATAGTCAAAGTAGAATTTTTCAAGGAGGCCTGATCATTTTATGAGTCCAATATATTTCCCAAGGATATCTGCAGAAGAAGCTGCTTCAATGATTGAGCACGGGCAGACCGTTGCATTCAGTGGATTTACTGCCGCCGGAGCAGCCAAGGCTGTGCCGAGGGCTCTGGCACGCCATGCCAAAGAGCTGCATGCCAGGGGTGAACCTTTTAAACTAAATGTTCTATCAGGTGCTTCCACCGGGAAGCTTGATGATATTTTGGCTGAAGCCGAAGCTATAGCCTGGCGCGCTCCCTATCAATCTTCAAAAGTACTTCGAAAACAAATCAATGAACAAAAAGTAGAATTTACTGATATGCATCTGTCCCACCTGCCCCAGGCAATTCAATTCGGGTTTTTAGGAAATATCGATTGGGCAGTGGTAGAGGCTGCAGAAATTACTTCTGATGGAAGGATATACCTGCCTGCCTCGATTGGAGCATCGCCTACCTTTCTTCGATCAGCCGAGAAGGTAATTATTGAATTAAACCGGTATCATTCCGTTCGTCTAAGTGAAATGGCTGATGTAACTATTATCCCGCCGCCACCACATCGCAGCCCTATTCCCATTTACCATCCTTTAAACAAGATCGGTCTTCCCTATGCTTCTGTTGATCCAAAGAAGATTGTAGCGGTAATAGACAATAATGAACCTGATGGTATCGCACCGCTGGGGGCTCCGGATGAAATTAGCAGGAAAATTGCCCACCAGGTTGTTGACTTTTTACTTGATGAAATGCGATCAGGGCGAATACCATCTGAGTTTTTACCTTTACAGGCCGGAGTAGGTAATATAGCTAATGCCGTTATGTCTTTCCTGGGGGATGACCCTGATGTGCCGGATTTCTATATGTATACTGAAGTATTTCAGGATTCCCTCCTGGACTTGATGGAGCAGGGCCATCTTCTTGGCGCCAGCACCTGCAGCTTGACTGTTTCCGACGATAATTTACAGCGGATTTACAACAACATGGACTTTTTTACGCCGAGGATTGTCATGCGACCCCAGGAACTGTCAAATAACCCTGGCGTTATACGCAGGTTGGGAGTTATTGCAATAAACACAGCGATGGAATTTGACCTGAACGGTCATGCCAATTCCACTCACGTTTGTGGAACAGACATAATGAATGGGATCGGAGGCAGCGGTGACTTTACCCGTAATGCTTATCTCTCAATATTCATGTCACCTTCTACCAAGAAAGATGGTCGCATCTCTACCGTTGTGCCTATGGTCAGTCATCCTGATCATAGTGAACATTCAGTCCAGATCGTAGTCACGGAACAGGGACTGGCTGATTTGCGCAGCCTGGGACCCAAAGAAAAGGCAAAAAAAATTATTGATAACTGTGCGCATCCCGATTATCGGGACTATTTGCATCGTTATATTGCGGAGTCACCCTCCGGTCATATATCCCAGAGTTTGCGTAACAGCTACGATTTACACAACAGCTTGCTGGAGAATGGAACCATGAAATTCTGGGAATAGCTTTTTACTAATATAAAGTGCGGAGGTTTTTTATGGCAGTATACAGCAGAATCGCTGAAGAAATTGCCGCCGGCAGGAAAACAGCCCTTGCTACAGTAATTGAATCCCTGGACAGCCCTGATTTAGTCGGTGGCAAATTAATTATCAGTGAAGGCGAAACTCTTTATAATAGTTTTGAAGAAAACAGATATGACAAGATAGAGGCAGCAGCACTGGAACAATTTGATAAAGGCCAAAGTGCTGCAGTTGATTTACATCTTAAGCAGGATAAATACTGCCGACTCTTCGTTCATATCTACAATCCTTCACCCCGCCTGATAATTTTAGGAGGTGGCCATGTCGGTCAGGCACTGTGTAAAATGGCGTCACTTCTTGATTTTGAAATTGTCATAATCGATGATCGGCCCTCCTTCGCCAATAAGACGGTTCATCCGGAAGCAGATCATATTATTTGTGAACCTTTTGAAAAAGGTCTTGACCTGACAGAACCTTCTCCCTCTGACTATATTGTTATTGTTACCAGGGGGCACCGGCATGACCGCCTGTGCCTGGAAAAAGCATTATCAAGGCAGTTTGCTTACCTGGGTATGATTGGCAGCAAGAAACGGGTTAAAACTCAGCTGAAAGAACTGGCCGAAGCAGGTTATTCGATAGAACAGCTGGAATCTATATATTCTCCAATAGGGCTGCCGATTGGTGCTGTTACTGAAACTGAAATAGCGCTCAGCATCCTGGCAGAAGTAACCAGGGTGCGGCGCAGCGAGAACAGGGGAGAAGAAGTGCAGGAAAAGGTTATGCGTGAACTTCTTGCTCTTGAGAACCATGGTGCCCCGGCAGTTCTGGCCACTATTATCGAAGCAAGGGGTTCAACGCCCCGCAAAAAAGGATCCCAGATGATCATTTATCCTGATGGACAGCTAATCGGGACTATCGGTGGCGGCTGTGCTGAAGCCGATGTTCGCCGTGAGGCGATGCTATGCCTGGACAGGGGCAAATCAGAACTGATCAGGCTTGATCTTGATGCGGATGCTGCTGCTGAGCAGGGCATGGCCTGTGGAGGAAAAATGGAAATTTTCCTTGAACTATTACCTGTTCAATAATATTAGGTGGTGTAATCGTATTGCTTTTTCAAAAGAAAATTAAGCCGGGTCATATGCTTTTATATTTATGCTTAATCATTTTTTTTATACTAAGTTTTGTACATACCAATAACTCTTTTGCCGGCAGTTCATCATCTGAAGAATTATACCTTACCATCTTACACACCAACGATGAGCATGGAGCTTTAATTCCTCATTCACCAACGGTTGATTACCATCCTTACCGTGAAGATCCGACTATCGGCGGGTATGCCCGTCTATCTTCAGCAGTAAATGAAATCAGAAATGAGAAGCTTGCAAGCGGGGAGCCGGTGCTGCTCTTATCTGCTGGAGATTATATCGGCGGTTCTGCATACAGCTGGCTTGTCCCTGAGGGCTATGCCCCGGAGATAACTATTAAGCAGGCTATCGGATATGATGCAGTTGTTATCGGTAACCATGAATATGATTACGGGCCGGACATTTTAGCAGAATATTTTATAGAAGCCGGTTACCCGGACTCCCATGATCAGACAGTGGTGCTGGCTTCAAATACAGCTGCCCCTCCCGAACATCCTTTAAAAGTTAATGATTTATACCGCGACAAAGAACTGATAGAACTGGATAATGGTTTGAAAGTTGGGCTTTTTGGCCTGATAGGTAAGCAGGCTGTATCATACACTACTGCCAATGAGCCGGTCCAGTTTGAAGACCAGCATGAAACAGCCCGGCAAATGGTGGAGCAGTTGAAAAATGAAGGGGCCCAGCTGGTAATAGCGATAACCCATTCCAGGGTCGAAGAAGATGTTGACCTGGCCATAGATGTCGACGGGATTGATGTAATTGTCGGTGGACACTGCCATACAGCACTTTATGAGCCGATCATAGAAAACGATACGATTATTTTGCAGGCCGGCTCCCTGCTGGAGTACCTGGGCCGGTTGGAGCTGGCTTACAACCCGGAAACTGAAGAGCTGCGCATTAAGAATAAAGAAAATGATCGGCCTTTTTTAATCAAACTTGATCACAATATCCCCCTGGACCCTGATGTAAATGAACTGATCGATACTTACACAGACAAATTAAACCAGTTTCTCTCTGAAAAAGCAGATGGGCAGTTCGAACATATCCTGGGTACGGTAGTTTTATCTGATTATGTTATCCCCAATGAACCTCCCCTGCAAGAATCGCCATTTGGCAATTTTGTTACCGATGCAATGCGCTTGGTTACCGAAGAGAAAACCGGACGAAAGATAGATGTTGCCATCCAGGCGAACGGATCTATCCGCGGCAGTCTTGAGCCCGGAACCATGCCTCACGCCCTGGGCCAGGTTTCAGTTTATGATTTAACAGGATTAATCGGCCTGGGGATTGGGCCTGACGGAACGGCCGGCTATCCGATAGTTGTGGCATACTTAACCGGGGATGAAATTCGCCGGGCCCTGGAAGTAGCTGTTCTGCTTGCGGAATTGATGGGTGATACCTATTTTCTTCAATTCTCCGGGCTGCGTTACGATTATAATCCACAAAATGCTACATTCCTGACAATTCCTTTTCTTGATCTGCCTGTTCCTACTACACGGGCAGTGAGCAGTGCTGAAATATACACAGGTGATGGAATGCAGGGTTTCGACGATCAATATTATGAACCTGTGAAATGGGGAGACCAGGAGTTATATTCCCTTGCAACAGACTCATATATTCTTTCCTTCCTGCCCATGGTAGGTGATATGCTGCCCCAGCTTGACATTGTCCTGAAAGACAAAAACGGAAATCCATTAACCGAAGATCAGCTTGATGAACTGATAATATATGTTGAAGGTTCTGAACTGAAAGTCTGGAGGACGGTCCTGGAATATGCTGCCGCCCAGCCGGAGGGAGAGTCAGGTTTGCCGGAAATTGATTCTTACTATGCTTCCAGTGCTGAAAGGATTAACCAGGTTCAGACCATGCCTCTGGTTACCTGGCCGATCTTAATTCTTGTTCTATTTATCATTGCCCTCTATTTCTTGATCAGGAAAATAAGGAGCCGCAAAGCAACGTAATGTCAGTAACCGGTAATGCTTTAAATGTTCCATGGACATGTTGCCTCAGTTATGTTAGCGTAAAACTTAGTAAATGCTCGAACTGTTTAAGAAAGCAGAAGTTAGCATAAAGTGCAGGCATGGAAGCACTGGTGAAGAAAGTAGCTTTTCCGGCAGGCAGCTGCAGTTGACTATGGTTGGGAATAATTTTATTGAATACAGGGAGCTGAATTAGCTTGGAAAATTTAGCCTGGATTGACGGTTCATATTACAATCTTGAAGAGGCCAAAATTTCAATTGAAGACCGGGGTTATTTGCTTGGGGACGGTGTTTATGAGGTGATCAGGGTTTATAAAGGAAAGCCCTTTTACCTGGATGCACACCTGGAGCGGTTGCAGCGCAGCGCTGAAGCAATAAGAATTGATCTGCCACACCAATTAAGGGATATAAGCAGCACTGCCCTGGAGCTGGTTGATAAAGGCAGATGTGTCGAAGGGTACATCTATATGCAGCTGACCAGGGGCAGCGCCAAAAGAGATCACCTTTTTCCTGCTGATACTTCACCAGTCCTGGTTATGTATATAAGGGGCCTTGAACCAATACAGGCTGTTGAAGATATTCAACCGGTTAAAGCAGTGACTTTGCCGGACGAGCGCTGGTTAAACTGTTATATCAAGAGCACCAACCTGCTTCCTAACCTGCTGGCCAGGCAGAAAGCAGCTGAGGCAGGAGCGGTGGAAGCAATTTTATATCGCCAGGATGAAACCGTAACTGAAGGGACCAGGTCAAATATTTTTGCTGTTATAGATGGGCAGGTTAGAACTCACCCGGCTAACAATCTTATTTTGCCTGGGATTACCAGGGATATTGTTCTCTCACTGTTGAAAGATCTATCAATACATTTTTCAGAAAAGGCTTTTAGTTTAAAAGAATTAAGCACGGCTGATGAGGCCTGGGCTACATCAACCACGATGGAAGTTAATCCGATTTTAGCTATAAATGAAAATAACCTATCAACGGCTCCTGGTCCGATTTGCAGCCGTTTAATGGCGGCCTTCCGCGAGGTAATAGCAAAGAATACTTAGGGGGATCACTTTAATGCAAGCTACGGTAAAAACTGTTTCTTCATACCTTGAAAAACTGGCCCCATTAACCATTGCGATGCCAGGTGATCCTGTCGGTTTACAGCTGGGAAGCAATTCTGCAGAAATAAACAAAATACTCTTAGCTCTTGATCCGGATCAAGCTGCTGTTAATGAAGCCCTTTCTATAGGGGCAGAACTTCTTATTACTCATCACCCCTTATTTTACCAGAAATTATCTTCAGTCAACGAAGATTTGCCCGCTGGGGCACTGGTTGCTGATGCAATCAGGAACAGGTTAAACATTTATAGCGCTCATACTAATTATGATATTGCACCTGAAGGTGTTACTTGCCAGCTGGCGGCCAGGCTTGGACTGTCTGCTGATAATGCCCGGGTGTTAGAGGTCACCGGAAGTGAACAGCTTCTTAAGCTTGTAGTCTTCGTACCGTCTGGTCACGAAGATGCTGTTCGCGATGCCCTTGCAGCTGCCGGTGCCGGACAGGTCGGTGACTACAGCCATAGCACTTTTCAGGTCAGCGGCTGCGGAACTTTTATGCCTGGTTCTGGAGCGAATCCCTATATCGGCAGCAGAGGCCGGCTTGAAAAAGTTGATGAATTAAGGATAGAAACTATCCTTCCCGCTACAAGGCGGTCAGCTGTAATTAACAAATTGCTTGAAGCGCATCCTTATGAAGAGGTTGCTTATGATTTATATCCTCTTGATTTGGAAGGAGAAACGATTGGCCTGGGTTTAACTATAAACCTGGAAGAAGCAATTAGCCTAAAACAGCTTATAAAATTATGCCGTGAAAGACTTAATGCTAACAGTTTGCGTTATTGGACTGGAAGCAAAGATAGTTTCAAGAAAATAGCTATCTGTGGAGGTAGCGGCGGTTCATTAATTGGTAACGCTGTACGACAGGGGGCGGATCTTTTTATTTCCGGTGATTTCCGGTACCATGACCTGAAACAGGCTGAATCCTCCGACCTGGCCCTGGTGGATGCAGGTCACGATGCCACTGAGTGGCCGGGTATTGCTTACCTGCAGCAATACCTGGAAAGGAAATTGCAGGGTGATGGCTATACAACCGAGGTTTCCTTGCAAACCTCGGGCACAGCAAAATGGAACTGTTAAAGGGTAGGGAAAACCTACCCTTTTCTTTTGCACTTATAACATGAAAGGGTGTAAGCTGATGCAGCTAAAACTATTATGGGATTTACAGGAATTGGATCTTGCAATCAGGGCAACTGAGCAGCAAATTGAAGAAGCTCCTGCTTTAAGCGGGGTGGATGAAGCATTAACCAGGCTGGAAGAATTAAAGCAATTATTAACAGATAAGGAGTTGCTTTTTAAGGAAGATCAGAAAAAACTTAAAAACCTGGAAATGCGCACTCAAAAAATTGTTGAGGATAGGAAGAACCTGAAAGAAAACATGTACGACGGAACAGTTAGCAGTGTTAAAGAGCTTGAACAAATGCAGAGAAAGATGGAGCTCTTGGCTGAAGAAAAGAACGGTCTGGAAGAAGAAATACTAATACTGATGGAGTCATTGGAAGAAGAGGAGAGCTCTCTGGAGCAGCTGAAAAAAGAGGTAGAAAGTGCTGCCGAGGACCTCAGGGAAAAGGAGACTATGCTCAAAGAAAAACTGGCCAGGCTGGAAGATGAGCTGAAAAGTCTTCAGGAAAAAAGATCCCGGCATGTGAAAGGAATCGAACCAAAATTTTTAGACAGGTACAATCTCTTGGCGGAAAAACACAATGGTCAGCCCCTGGCCAGGGTTGAAGATGAGATTTGTGGCGGCTGCAGGGTTTTTATATCATCAGCTTTACGTGGTCATCTTTACAATCCAGAAGCAATGGTGTATTGTGAAAACTGTGGGCGTTTACTCGTTAAGCTTTAACAAAAGAAAATCCAAAAGACTATTGATAATATAGCAACCACAATTAAATGTGGCTGATTAGTTAAAGCCTAAATAGAGTTTTACTTACAGATGAAATACTGTTTATCTGGTTAATTACGGAGGGATTATTTTGGCACCACAAAAAGAAAAACCTAAAAAAGAGAGACCGAGAAATCTGAAAAATCAGCGTTGGGCAGGTATAGTTGCTGCAATTCTTGCTCTCGGCATGGTTGTTTCCCTGGTCGGAGCATATATAGGGCAGGCTGTCGGAGGAGGGGCGCCTTTACCGGATCAGCAGGCTGAGCCTGAACCTGAAGACTATCTCAACTATTATGAAGGTGAGGTAGAGCGTCTCGAGTTATATCTCGAAGAAAATGAGCCTACTGAAGCCGTTTTATTGGAGCTGGCAGAAAATTACAGATACTTAAGCATAGTTCAACAGATATTCTTCGATGATCAGGAAGCGGCAGAAGAGTATGAAGGAAGAATGGTTTCCCTGTTTCAATCCCTGGTTGAACTGGAGCCTGAAAATCCTGCTTATCGCCTTGAGCTGATCAATTTATACCTGGAACAAAGAGCAGATGAAGATTTGATTATTGAGCAAGTTGAGATTGCAAGTGAATTGCTCCGTGATAATCCCGATCCAATGCTGCATCTATCCCTGGTCCAACTGCTTTCAACAGCCGGTAAAGATGAGCTTTTGGAAGAAGAAACAAGTTGGCTGCAGGACTACATGGCCCCCAGGGTGGCATCAGGACAGGCTGACAATGAAGAGCGCTTTTATTATGCTATCCTGCTTGGCGAATACCGGGGCGAAATTGATACTGCCAAAGAGATTCTCGAAGAAATTCTTGAAGAAGAACGCGAAGATAGCTCGATTTATCAAAATGCCTTGACTTACCTCGAGTATTTCCGTGCAGATAATGACGAGCAGGAAATTATATTCGAGTAAAGTTAGGGAGGAAACTGCAAAGCAGATGGAAAAAAAGGACTTACTGAGAACTTTTGAAGAGGTACGCAATCGCCTGATTATTATAGTTGTTACGGTATTTGTTTTTGCTGTAATCAGCTTTGCTTTTGCCGACTATATCAGGCAGTTTCTTTTAATTCCCGCTAACCTTGCTTATCAAGATCTGGAGGTGCAGGGCCAAAGTCTTCAGTTAATATTCCTGACCCCATCTGAAGCACTTCTGGCTAACCTGCGCCTTGCTTTTATTACCAGTGCAGCTGTAACCCTGCCAATTATCCTCTATCAAGTGGTAGCTGTTGCAATGACTGTAGTCGGGCGGAATAAAAAAGCGGCAATACTCTTAACAATTATTATGTATATGCTTTTTGGCCTCGGAACATCATTTGCTTATTTCGTAGTTTTACCCTTTGCCCTGAACTTTTTTATCGGTTTTTCTGGAGCTGATCTGGTCCCGAATTTTAGTATAGCCCGTTACCTGACATTTACTACCTCATTCATGTTTTCTTTCGGGCTGGTTTTTCAGATGCCTGTTTTGTTCTGGTTCCTGGGCAGCATTGGACTCATTACCACGACATTTTTACGCCGCAATCGAAAATTTGCCCTGTTAATAATAATTATATTTGCTTCTGTTTTAACGCCTCCCGATATTTTTTCGCAGGTCTTGATGGCGATACCCTTGATGCTGCTTTATGAACTGGGTATATTTATGGTATACCTGGCCTGGCGAAAAAAAGAACAGCCTGAAAAGCCTTCTGACCAGACTGCAAGTTAATTTGTTAATCAAGTAAATAGCTGTAATGTTTTCTGAAAGGCAGTAGATAATTATGAGAATTGCCGGTGATGGTGAATACAGAGGAGAAACATTAAATGGCCTTCCCCACGGAAAAGGAACTGTTACCTGGCCTGATGGCAGCAGGTACAGTGGCGACTGGAAAGCAGGTCTTTTTCATGGAGAGGGCACTTTTACCTGGTCAAACGGTGACAAATATGAAGGACACTGGCAGGAAGATCGCATGCATGGAAGAGGTACATACCTCTTTGCTGACTGGCGCAAGTATGTAGGTGAATGGAACAATGACCAGATGCATGGCCTCGGTACTTATTATTGGCCCAGTGGAGAAAAATACGAGGGCGAATTTGTTAATGGTTTGTACGAGGGTCAGGGAACTTATACCTGGCCTGATGGCAGAATATATAGTGGTGAGTGGAAAAGTGCCATGCGTCATGGTGAAGGCAAGATGACCTGGCATGACGGCCGAACATATAGTGGTCAATGGGTTATGGATCAAAGAGAAGGCCACGGCGTGCAAGTCTGGCCTGACGGGCGAAAATATGAAGGGCTTTGGAAAGCAAACCTGATGCATGGTAATGGCAAATATACTTTTACTGATGGCTCAAGTTACGAGGGTATTTTTAATGAAGGGTTTTTCAGTGATAAAGGTCAATTTACTTTTGCCGACGCTGCCCGCTACAAGGGCCCCCTGAAAGAGGGTCTCCCTCATGGTGCAGGCAGCGCCTTTTACCCCGATGGCACTGAGTTTAAAGGTAAATTTGAGCATGGCCGTGATAGCGGCAGGGGTGTATGTGTTTATCCGAATGGGATAAGGTATAGCGGGGAAACTAAAGATAAAAGGCCTCACGGTGAAGGAAGGCTTGATTATAAAGATGGATCAGCTTTTGTCGGTTTTTTTGAAGAAGGTAGTCCTACAGAAAATGGTATATTTTATTTTGCTGATGGTGCAAAATATAACGGTGAATTGGAGAAAGGCCGTCCTCATGGAAAAGGGATTGCCCTAGCTACTGATGGAACTGAATATGAAGGTGAATTTAAAGATGCAAGAAGAAATGGGAACGGTTTTCAGCGCTGGCCTGATGGCGGAGAGTATCATGGGCAGTGGGTCGACGACCAAATGGAAGGTTACGGTGTTTTTGTTGCAGCTGATGGTACCCGTTATGAAGGTGGCTTTAAGTCCGGGTTGTGGAATGGTGAAGGAATTTTAAAACGGTCTGACGGCTCAGTATTCCAGGGCACCTGGAAAAATGGACGCCTCCATGGGTGGGGTACATGTAAATATGCTAATGGCGGTAGCTACGAAGGAGATTTTTATTCAGGCACATATCATGGCCGTGGTGTCCGGACCTGGCCCGGTGGAAGCCGTTATGCCGGGCGCTGGTGGAAGAACATGCGTCATGGGTATGGAACATATTTATCAACTACCGGTGATGAATTTAGCGGGCAATGGTTATTTGATCGTAAGAGTGGACGCTTTAAAGTAAAAAAAGCAAACGGTGATATTAGTATGGGAGTTTGGCTGTTCAATTTCGGCCCCTATGCTTTGAAAGAACTGTGATAATTAGATAAATATTTGACCATTTGAAACAATTTTAGTAATCTTGTCAGCAAGTAGAAAATTTTTAAGCTAAACTTAAGTAATTATGGTTAAGGCCGATATAAATAAGAGTAGCTTAACAACATGGATGCGATCAAATGAGACTTGTACCAGTATGGGCCTTACGCCCTGGCATGGAAGTAGCTAAAAAAGTAACCTTCGGTAATAATTCTCTTCTGCTTAATGCGGGAGTTAAGTTGCAGATGGAGTATATTCAGCAGCTTAAAAAATTGAATATCAGGGCTATCTATGTTCATGACCAATTAATTCCTGATGTTGAAATTGAAGATGTTATCCTTGATCAAACCAGGGAAAAGGCTGTAAAACTTGTCCAGGCTGCGTTAACGGGCATGCGTGATGACAGCAGTTCTAATTATTGCCGTCTTTTGAATATCAAAGAAGAGCTTTATGATGTTCTTGACGATATAGTCGGTCAGCTGCTAAGTGCAAATAACCTTGTCTTAAACCTTGCTGATATCAGGCATACAGATAACTATACTTTTTCACACTCGGTCAATGTGGCTGTCCTGTCAATTATGACTTCAATTTCGATGGGTTTAAAGAAGTCACAGTTAAAGGATATCGGTATGGGTGCCTTTCTCCATGATCTTGGGAAAGTTGTAGTCCCACTTTCGATTTTAAATAAGCCTGGCCGTCTGACCGAAGATGAAATGGCCGAAATGATGAAGCACCCTCTATACGGTCTTGAACTTGTTAAAGCACGCCACATATTTAACGGTCCATCTCTTTCAATTATTTATAAGCACCATGAGAGGATCAACGGTAAAGGTTATCCCCGTGGCTTGCAGGAAAGCGAAATGGAGATTTACCCAAAAATTTGTGCAGTTTCTGATGTTTATGATGCGTTGGTTTCAGATCGACCTTATCGTCCGGGGTTTAAGCCACACCGGGCGATGGAAATTATGGAAGAAGAAGCCGAAGGTTTTGATCTGGAGATAATGCAAAAGTTTTATCACAATGTATCGGCTTACCCGATTGGAACTTTTGTTGGCCTTAATGATGGGTATATCGGTGTCGTAGTCAAAAATGTTCATGGGCACCCGACCCGACCGCAGGTCAGGATAATATGTCGTAAAGATGATTTTGAGCCGCTTAAGCATTTTGAGGTAAACCTGTTAGATGATCTTAAAGTTGTTGTAGACAGGGTATATGAAGACAATGAAATACCGTCGTATATTTATTTTCGGGAACCTTCTTGATCATATAATAAAGGGAGATGTACTGCCTTGGAGCTTAAAAATTTAATGGAGATGGTAGTATCCCAATCGATTGATGACATCAAGAAGTATTATGAATTTTGTAATTGCCCACAGTGCCGCCTGGACATATCCGCAATAGCATTGAATAAGATCTCCCCCCGCTATGTTGTTTCAAGCAAGGGTGATTCTTACGGAAGGGCTGAGCTATTGGCTATGCAAAAAGATCTGGATGTGTTGAGTGTTGTCCTTGATTCAATTAAACTGGTGCAAAAAAAGCCTCGCCATTAAAACTTACTATTAATTACTGGGGGTTATTTAAGTGGATCAACATGGAACAGAAAATAGTAACAACCAGGAGAAGATCCAGCTTACCCTTGAAAAAGGTAAGGTCAAAGTTAGCGGCACCGCAGAAGCTGAAAGTAAAGGGGCGCTGATAAAACCGGGAACCGGGGTTCAAGCATTCCTCAATGGCCGCCTGATTGGAGTTAACGCAGAAGTATTTCCCGGAGACAAGGTGGAAATTGTTCCGGCAGAAGAAGTTAGAGAAGAATCGGTTGAAGTGAAAATTTCTGCGGATGAATTGAGGGCCGAAGCCCGTTATGTACCGGGTTTGAGAAAGTATCACTTAATTGAGGATGTGCCACCTACCGACAACCTTGTGGTTGAGGGCATCCCAAAAGAAGAAACGATATCTTCTTTCAGTGAAGATGACATATTGAAATCGTTAAAAGAACAGCGGGTAACATATGGCATTATTCCGGATGCCCCGGGTAAAGTTCTTGCCGAAAAAGAAAAATGGCAGCTTATAGCAGAGGGAGAGCCAGTCCAGCAGGGCAGCGATGGCTGGGTGGAGCCCCTTTTTGAAGGTGGAGTGAAGACTGTAACTTATGATGAAGATGAAAGCCGGGTCGATTTCAGAAAGAGATATGAAATTGACCAGGTCAATGAAAATGATACGATAGCGCGTATTCATCCACCACAACCAGGGAAGCCGGGCAGGACAGTTACCGGCCAGGAACTGCAACCGGATCCGGTAAAAAAAGCACATGTAGAATGCGGAAATGGTGCAAAGTTAAGTGAGGATCAGAATATTGCTATTGCAACACGTAAAGGAGTGCCCTTTTATAAAAAAGGTAGGGCCCATTCGTTAAAAGTAGAAAATATTTATACCCACAAGGGCGATGTTGATATTAAAAGCGGGAATATAGATTTTCGCGGGCATTTTAAAGTACAGGGCGCAATAACCGAAGGCATGAAAGTGTCGGCGGACGGAAATATAGAAATTGGTGACAATGCTTCCGGTGCTGAAATATTAGCAGGTGGGAGTGTTGTTTTTAAAGGCAACTGTATCAAGTGTAAAGTGCAGGCAGGATGGGTGGATCTGGCACTAAATAATATATATAAAACCCTCGATCAAATGGAAGAAAGTATAGATAAAGCGCTTGTCGCTTCCGGTGAAGTTGCTAAAGCTCTTGAAGCCAAAGGAAAATATAGTGAGCAGATGGAAGCTGCTGTCGTCAGGGCCTTACTGCAAAGTAAGTTTACCGAATTGCCTGAACATAGCAATAACCTCAAGAAAACTTTGCATGAGGTTGGCAAATCACTTCCGGAAGAATTGCGACAAACCGTAAATAAGATAGTTCCATTTTTTACAGATTATCAATACAGCCAAGCCCTGGGCCGCCCTATGCTGGAGGAAGTAAAAAGTTTGCTGGGTAGTTTACAGGGTAAAAGAGAATACAGGACGGAAAAAGCAGACATAACTGTTCCATACATTCAAAACAGTGTTCTTTTTTGCACGGGGAACATAATAATTCCGGGCCAGGGTGCGTACAACTCTCAGATGAAGTGCAGCGGTGAAGTTAATATTTCCCGATTATTCAGGGGAGGTACCGTTGAAGCAGGCGAAAATGTCTATATTGGTGAAGCGGGCACGCCGAGAATCACTGCTGAACAGGGGTTGATCCAGGTGCCTTACAGCGGAAAAGTACACATGGGAGTTGCCTATGAGAATATAAGGGTTCGTTTTGGCAAAAATGAATACCGCTGCGAAGAGAATCTGAATAATGTTATGCTTTACCTCGATCAGGATGAATACGAAGTTAAAGTAGGCTCCTGGAAAAAATAACTTCCAAAAAGTGAATTTACCCCTTAACTATTTCTTCCCAATGACGATTATTATCCATGAAGGAAATATTTTTCCGGTCATATTAAATTAAAGCAGTAAAGAAAGAAGGGATTAAAGGTGAGAATCAGCTCAAATTACCTTCAGTTAATTAACCGCATTCTGACCGATGAACCCGGCAAGCCGTCAGGCAGTTCAAAAAAAGCCACTTCGGGCAGCGAAGATCGCAAGGAACTGTCCAAGTTAATAACCGGTCTTCAGCAGGAGATGGATCGGATTGACGCTGAAGTCAGCCCGGAGCGTGCAGCCCGCCTGCAGAGCCTTGCTGAGCAAATTGAGCAGGGCAAGTATGATGTGGACAGCAACAAACTGGCGGAAGCTATGCTGAAGTTCATCAACAAAGTTTAGTTTTTTACAGAAAGGAAGGCTGGTTATGAATAAGCCTTCTTACCAGGCAAGGCAGCATCAACTTGAAGAGGTCTTGGATGAAGGAATCCTTTTGTTTCAAAAATTGTACCAGTCAGAAGAAGAACTAAGAGAACAGCTAATAAAAGGAGACCACAAGGCACTGGTTGAGGCAGAAAGCCGGCGAAGCGTCCTGAGAGAACAGATTGCATCAGTGGAAGATAGGCGAACGGCAATTGTTCCGGAAGGAGCTGGACTGCAGAGCTATATAAAAACTATGATCGCCAGAAGCAGCCAGGGGCGGTTTTTAGAAAAACAGGCAGCTATAATGTCAGAATTGCGAAAAATAAAAGTGCTGAATGAAGTCAACCGCTGCTTGTTAGATGAAAGGCTCAGATTTTCGAAAGAATTACAGGATAGGCTTTCTGAAGCCAGGTTGACTTACGATGAACGTGGAGAACTGAGAGATAACAAACAGGATTCATCAGGCAATATAGATCACAGCTGTTAGTGAAATCCCTTGAAAAGGAGAACCAGTGATGACCATTTTCGGTTCATTCGAAATCGGAAGGAAAGCCTTAAGAGCCCAGCATAAAGGGATGGAAGTAAGCGGGCAGAATGTTGCTAATGCTAATACTCCCGGCTATACAAGGCAGAGAACCGATATGGAATCTGTTGTGGCTCCGATGGTGAAAAATCCTTCCATGGCTCCGGGCCGGGGTGTGGTTGTTGCCGATGTGGTCCGGGTGCGCAGTGAGTTTTATCATAAGCAGTTGATCAGCACTACATCGAATAAGGAATACTGGGATACCCGGTATGAAACTTTTCTAGGTGCGGAAGCAATTTTCATGGAGCCTGAAGACTATGGAATCAATAAGTATTTAAATGATTTTTTTGATTCCTGGCAAGAACTCAGCTCTTCACCCGAGGAAGCTTCCGTCAGGGCCGGTTTGCGAGAAAATGCGATTAGCCTGACCAGGACGGTACAGGATGTTTATCACCGGCTGGACGATCAAATCGAGAACCTTGAAAATGAGCTTTCCATGATCGTAAATGATGTTAACAGGATTTCTGATACCATAGCTGAGTTAAATGAAAAAATTCGTTTTATTGATACCATGCAGGAAAAATCCAATGAACTTTTTGATCAGCTGGATCTGGCAATCGAAGAGTTGGCAGAACTGGTTAATATCAATGTGCATCGCCAGGCAAACGGTACCGTTGAAATATTTTCAGGTGGGCGGCTTTTAGTGCAGGAAGACCGTTCTTTCCATGTTTCTCTTGGGGACGGAGGAGAAAAGGGACTGCAGGTTGTCAGCAGCCGCGGACTTCCCTTACAGCTTA
>SLBE01000221.1 GCA_007126465.1 Syntrophomonadaceae bacterium
CCGAACAGTTTACTTTGTGGGGCCAGGTTGGTTCGAGGGTGATTCGCGGAAACCTGCTGGTCCTGCCCATTAACGATGCCCTGCTCTACGTTGAGCCGATTTTCCTTGAAGCAGATACCGGCGGCCTGCCGGAACTGGCCAGGGTAATCGTAGCCTTTGATGAAACCGTGGTTATGGCCAATACTCTCGAACAGGCTCTGATCCAGGTCTTTGGTGAAATTGATGAATTGCCTGCTGATATTCCTTTAGACGATCTGCCGGACGATATCGATCTTGACGATCCTTTTCCGGACGTAGATATTGATATTGAAGCGGAACTGGCTGAACTTATCATGCAGGCCCAGTTAGCCTATGAGGAAGCAATTGAATTACAGCAGCAGGGTGATTGGGCCGGTTATGGAGAAAAAATCAAAGAGCTGGAAGAAATCTTATCAGACCTGGCCAGGTTTAGTCAGTAAACAGTCCAGAATGGAACCTGGCTTCTAAAATACGGGTCATTTCCTACAGGAGGCTAGTCATTTGGCAGCTGACGATTATATAATCTATACAGATGGAGCCTGCTCCGGTAACCCCGGCCCCGGAGGCTGGGGGGCGGTGATAATGCACGGAAGTGATTTGCAGGAGATCAGCGGCTCTGCCGATAAAACCACCAACCAGCGTATGGAGCTCCAAGCTGCCGTAGAAGCGCTGCGCATGGTTCCTCCCGGCAGCAATGTCAGGCTGCACAGTGACAGCGCGTACCTGGTGAACTGTTTTAACCAGGGCTGGATGAATAACTGGCAGCGCAATGGCTGGCAAACCAGTAAGAAACAGCCAGTTGAAAACCGCGATCTGTGGCAGCAGCTGCTCGAGCTTTCGGAAAAGAATAAGGTGGAATGGGTAAAAGTTAAGGGTCACAGCAATGATCAGTTAAATGATCGGTGTGACCAGTTAGCCAGGGAAGCAATTTGTTCCGGTGAAAAATTAAAATCGGGCGATATTAACTCAGAAACTGAGGTAGGACTGCAATGCCCGGAAATTATCAGCAGAAAAACTCGCCGCCTCGGTGTGTTAACCGGCGGTGGGGACTGTCCTGGTTTAAATGCAGTGATCAGGGCTGTAGTCAAAGGGGCAACCTATAACTATGATACCGATGTAGTCGGTTTTAATAACGGATTCAAAGGGTTAGTTGAAAATGATGCGGCCTTAATCAGTGACCTGGCAGTGTCCGGAATTCTTAACCGCGGCGGAACTATTTTGGGTACTTCAAACCGTGATAACCCCTTTGACTTCAGGCCCGGCGGATCTGATTATAAGAATACCGGCGAAGATCGTTCAGCCGATGCCCTGGCCAACCTGGATCAGTGGGGGATTGAAGCCCTGGTTGTGATCGGGGGCGACGGCAGTTTGCTGCTGGCCCACCGTTTCAGTGAACTTGGTGTGCCGATCCTGGGTATACCGAAGACTATAGATAATGATTTGCCGGCAACTGATGTTACCTTCGGTTTTGATTCGGCTGTAACCACTGCTACCGAAGCGATTGATAAAATTCACACCACTGCTGAATCTCACCACCGGGTTATGGTAGTAGAAGTAATGGGCCGTTATGCCGGATGGATTGCGTTACAGGCCGGAATGGCCGGTGGAGGCGACATTATTTTAATCCCGGAACTGCCTTTTGAATACCCGGTTATTATTGATAAAATCATGGAACGCCGCCGCAGGGGTAAGAAATTCAGTATTATTGTTGCCGCTGAGGGCGCTCATCCTGCAGGAGAAGAACCGGTTTACCAGGAAAAAGGTGAAATTAAAAGGCTTGGCGGAATCGGCGACCTGGTTGCAGGTGAGATCGAAAAAAGAACCGAAATGGAAAGCAGGGCAACTGTCCTTGGCCACCTGCAGCGGGGAGGCAGTCCAACTTCCTATGATCGGGTGCTGGCCACCCGTTTTGGTGTTAAGGCCGTGGAACTTTTTCAGGCCGGCCAATACGATCAAATGGTCTGTCTCAGGGGTAACCAGATTGAATCAGTTCCTTTAGCAGAGGCGGTTAAGGGTACCAAGCGTGTAGATCCTGACAGTGAACAGGTTAAAGCGGCAATTGCGGTGGGAACATCTTTCGGCTGCAGGTTAGGTGAAAATTGTTAACACCATTAGCCCTGTAAAAAGCAGTATGATTAAAATACAGGCTATATCCACCCTGCCCATGTGCAGGGTTTTCATTTTAGTTCTTCCCTTACCACCGGTGTAACTTCTTGATTCCATAGCTACAATTAAGTCTTCAGCCCGCCGGAATGCATTGATAAACAGTGGCAAAAAGACAGGAAATATTTTTCTGGTTTTCTGGATGAAATTACCGCGGTCGAAAGCAACTCCCCTGGCCATCTGGGCTTTAACTATTTTGTCAAGTTCTTCAGCCAGGATTAATACAAAGCGCAGGGCGATAACCATGGTCATAACGAGCTCCTGGGTGGGGAGACCAATCTTTTTAAGGGGTCTGAGCAGGCTTTCCAGCCCGTCAGTCAGGCTGACAATGGAAGTGGTCAGGGTTAAGATCGTGGTTACCGTAAAGAGGAATAGAACCCGCAGGGTTATCATATTACCCAGGTGCAGTCCGGCGTCTGTTGCAGAAAATATCCACCAGGAGAAAATGACATCGGCATCCGGTGAAGAATGCAAAAAGAGCTGAAAGGCCCACATCAAAACCAGGACCGGAAGCATTGGTTTTAAGCCGCGCAGCGCGTATCCCGGCGGAATGCCGGCAGCTGCTATAACAGCTGAAATGAAAAGAAAGAAGTAACCATAAGCCTGGTATGAATTTATTAACAGGAGAATTACAATCAGGATAGTAGAAGCAATTATTTTTGTCCTGGGATCCAGACGGTGAACGGCTGTATTGCCCGGCAGGTAAACTCCCAGGGTAATATTTTTTGTCAATTCCATTATTCCCTCACCTGCCCTTCTTGCAGGCTGTCAAGAATTGACTGCAGTATTTCATCAAATTTTAGCAATGCAGGATCGATGTTAAAACCCTGTTGATGCAAATCAATGGCAAGAGTCATTAATTCGGGAAGTTCGAGGCCAATATCTCTCAATTTTTCCGGTTGATTGAATACATTTATTTTCAGGTCATCGAAAGCTATCCTACCCTGGTCGATCACAATTACTCTTTCAGCAAGTTCTGCAATTTCATCCATGCTATTGGAAATATAGATAATAGTAATTTGCTTTTCAGAATGCAATCTTTTGACAACAGCCAGGATCTCGTCTCGACCTCTTGGATCAAGACCTGCTGTAATGTCATCTAACACCAGGGTTTTAGGTTTACAGGCCAAGACTCCGGCAATAGCAGTTCGTCTTTTTTGTCCCCCGCTTAAGGCAAAAATATCCCGGGAATAAAAAGTGTCATAATCAAGACCAACCTGGGACATCGCTTCCTTTACCCTTGCTGCAACATCTTCGGACGGTAAGCCCTGGTTGCGGGGTCCGAACGCAATATCTTCACCTACGCATGATGCAAAAAGCTGGTAGTCCGGGTTTTGAAAAACATATCCGACTTCGTGGCGCAGCTTTACAAGATCTGCCTTTTTGTCAGCAGTATTTATACCATTAACGATAACTTTTCCTGACTGAGGAATAAAAAGTGCATTAAAGTGCTGGGCCAGGGTTGTTTTTCCCGATTGGGTGGGGCCGATTATTCCGACAACTTCTCCGTCGTTAATCCGCAGGTGAACATCATATAAGACCTTTTTCTCAAAAGGAGTTCCTTTTTTATAACTATAATTAAGACCGGTTACTTCAATTGGCATAACCTTTCAACTATCTCCCTGGTGTGAATAATATTATCGTCCAGGTCAATACCGTGAAGCTTTAAGCTTCTGGCCAGCCTGGTGGCAACCGGGAAATCAAGACCATAGTCGAGAATTTTACCATCCTGGTAAAATATTTCGGTAGGGGTTCCTTCCATCATAATAAAACCCTGGTCCATCACAATCATTCTATCGCAATGAACAACTTCGTTCATATAATGCGTAAGCAGGATAATTGTGATTTCTTCTTCACGGTTAAGGCGCAGGATGTTGTCAATTACTTCGCGCCTGCTGCGCGGATCAAGGTGGGCTGTAGGTTCATCCATAACAATACATTTTGGTCGCATGGCAAGAACCCCGGCGATAGCGACCAGCTGTTTTTGCCCTTCAGATAGCTGGTTGGGCGACTCCTGTCTTAGATGTTCCAGATTTAGGGTCAACAGGGCATGGTCGACCCGTTTCCTGATTATATCAGGAGGCAGGCCCAGGTTCTCCGGCCCGAAAGCAATATCTTCCTCAACGATACTGCTCACCAGTTGATTGTCCGGATTTTGAAATACCATTCCCACTGTTTTCCGGATAGAAGGAATATTTTCGCGGCTTGAAGTAGAAAGGCCGCTAATCAGCACTTCACCCTCATCTGGTGTTAGCAAACCGTTGAAATGACGGGCCAGGGTAGATTTTCCGGATCCATTTTGACCTGTTATAGCAAGTATTTCTCCCTGCCTGACATGCATGTTTACTTCTCTTAAAGCTTGGACTTGCCTATCGCTGCCGGTCCGATATGCATACGACAGGTCAAATGTTTCTATTAAAGGATTCAAAATAAACATCACCTAATAGTTTTATTTTTTTATTGATGTCTGTTCATCAACCGGCCTGACCCGTTGTATGCCTTTTACCAGGACTACCGTAAGGATTGCTGCAACAATAAGTTCAGGTATACCGTGCAGGACCCCGATAGATATAGAAACCTCCGCAGGCAGGTACCCCCTCCAGGTAGCCATGGTCATTACTAGGACCGTATTAGTTGCAGCGCCAAAAGCTCCGGCCAGGGCGTAAGCCATGATAGTGTTAATTCTTTTAGTCAGAAAGTAAATCAGGTATGCTAGCGGGCCAATGAAAAGACGGGGTAGGATGGATACAAGTGGGTCGGCAAAAAAAGGTGCGCCGGGTTGTAGGAAGCTAAAAAGCCCAAATATAGCTCCGGTAATCAGACCGACGACCGGACCTTCAAGGATAGCACCAAGGATAACGGGAATATGCATAATAGTGGCATGCCCGGCAGGTGTAGGAACAGGGATAAAACCAAGTCTGGTTACCCCCAGAAGAATAGAGATGGCACCAAGGATTCCTGATATTACAATTTTGCGGACTGATAAGTTCAATTTATTGTTCCTCCCAGTACTGAAATTAACCAACTGTAGGTTCTACATAATTGGAGGGGAATCCTTCATAATTACAAAAAATCTGGATTGTATGGTTTCAATAATGTTGAAGGCAGAAGGAATAATCGAGACGGGCAGCGAATTTATAATGCTGTATAAAGCTGAAGTGTCAGCGAGTTAAGCTATTTTCTGAAGGCAAACGCAATTGAATATGACCAGGTATTTACATAAAAAAAAGAAGCAGCTTAAGGGGGTTATAAGATGAATAAAAGAACAGCTATAATCTTAACAGTAATGATAATTACTATTTTTGTGATGACTTCCTGCGGCGAGGGAGAAGAACAGATGCGAACACCGGGCAGCACATCCGTAGGCGGTGCTGTTATTTTGACCGGACCGGAGATTGATGATGAATGGGAAATAGTAGAACCGCAGGTTTACTTTTCTGCCAATGAAGAATTTTATTTTCATTTTCACAATAACCTGGCTTTTGATAGCGAGCAGGTAACAATCCAGCTAATTGATAACCGGAATGAGGAAGTCCTGGCAGAAAACGTCTTTGAAGTCGACCCGGAAGAAAAAGTACTGGTTGACATGGTATGGTTCGGAAACGAAGGGATGTATACAATAAAGGCTTTGGTTGATGAGGAAATAAGAGCCACCAGGGAAGTGCTAATCGAGTAAAAGATTTGTTACATCATTATCGCAGTTGATATATTCTATAAAGCATGCGTAGTCATGCTTTTTTTTGTGACTATAAAACTAATAAGCAGGACAAATCAATTTTATGTAGAAAAAGTATTACTTGTTTCAACAATGATATAGCGAGCCGACCATGGTCACAAAAGTATTTCAACCCGAAAATATGCTAGGAAAGGAGAATAAAGTTTCATTAATAGCTTTCAATAAGTAATAGATAAACCAGTCAAACTAATAATCTCAGCAAAGGAATGAAGAAATGAACAAACTACTCTCTCTGTTGTTTGTCGTAATGTATGTGCTGTTAATACCGCTAGTAATTATACCACCCCAGGGAGTGCTGGCAGATACAGCAAC
>SLBE01000204.1 GCA_007126465.1 Syntrophomonadaceae bacterium
CTTTGAGCGGGCCTTCTGATAACGGCGGGTTACCGGTGATCCGGTCGGGCAGCTTGAAAGAGAGCGGTTCAATCCCCTCGCGAACGTTAAACAGCTGACGCAGGGTCTGCATCCGCCTTCCAATTTCCATGTATTCGTCTGCAGATTTATCCCAGCCGGTGGCGGCGTTAAGCCACTCAAATAGGGGCCAGTGCTGCACGCCCGATAAACCAGCGAAGATGCAACCGCCTACACCATCAATAATCTGTTTGTAGCAGGCCAGGGCTACAGCTTTAAGCGCTTCCTTGTCGGAAGGGACATATTCATCCTTTTTGGCATATCTCCCTACCCGTGGAGCCCAGCTGACTTTTTCCCAGAGATGGGCGATTAGATAATACTGGCCGGCACCGATCATGTGGCGGCCCGGTGTGGGGTCGGCGCTGTAATGGACACCGATCTGGGGATCAAAACGGGGATCATGCATGCCGGGTTCCTGTCCGCCGGCATGGATAGCGTACTTGCTGCTCTGTGGACCAATTTTTTCCTGGGCAGCTTTAACCCCATCGGCTAAAGTATCGCCCAGACCTTCCCGGGCGATCATCTTTTTAACCAGGGCGATAATGGCTTCGGCATTACCCCAGGTTAGTTCCAGACCGTCGGTGTCATCGGTAGTTAGCAGGCCATTTTCATAGCACTCAATGGCATAGGCAATAGTGCTGCCGGCTGAGATAGTATCCATCCCTGCCCGGTTCAGCAGTTCGTTAATGTAGTAAATAGAAGCGCTGTCTTTGTTCATTAATAGAGAACCGAAAGACGCACAGGTTTCATATTCCGGTTTATGGGTTTCTTTAAATATACCTCCAGCCATATCTTCAATATTGCAAACTCCACCGCAACTAATCACACAGGAGTAACAGCTGTATTTTTTATACTCCCGGTCGGTAATTAGATCGGGGCTAAGGTTTTTATAGTAGCTTTTGTTGTAGTCTACAACAGAACCGCCCCAGTTTTTGATAGGCGTGTCACCGGAAGTTATACCGAATGCGTTGTTATAAATAGTTCCCCATTTTTTTAGAAATGCCACTGGCGTTAGCATGCCGTCCAGGGGCATCATGTATGGTAATTTCCCTATAAAGATTCCACCCAGGGCCAGGGCCTTGCCGCTGATCAGGCCCGGAATATTAACTTTCCTAACCTTTTCGGCATACGGTTTGCTTAAAGCCCGCACCTTTTCGCGATCGGCACATTCAATCTTTTTGCTTCCGTTTAGAACTACTGCTTTAAGCTTTTTTGAGCCCATTACCGCTCCCACTCCGGACCGGGCGGCAATCCGGCCGCGGTCGTTGACGATTCCGGATATCAGGGAGAGCTTTTCAGCAGCCGGCCCGATTGCAGCTACGGCGGGCTTTTTCTTTTCCCGGTGCCTTTCCTGGAGCAGTTCTTCGGTTTCTGCTGTATCCATGCCCCAAAGGTCGGAAGCATCCTCCAGGCGGGCGCCGTTCTCATCAATTGCCAGGTAGACAGGCTTTTCTGAAATCCCCTTGAAGAAGATGCCGTCATAACCGCACTGTTTGATAGCAGGTGAAAAAGTTCCGCCGCAGTTGGCGTCACCCCATCCTCCGGTCAGTGGTGATTTGCAGACGGCGAGCCATCTGCCGGTAACCAGGCTTCCGGTGCCGGTCAGCAAACCGCTGACAAAACCGAGAACATTGTCGGGTCCCAGGGGATCCGCTCCTTTGGGTATTTCCCGGTAGAGCAGGTAAGCCCCCAGACCGACTCCTGAAAGATACTGCTCATAAATCTCGTCTGAAATAGATCTTTCCTCGATAGAGCCGCTGCTTAAATCAACAAATAAAACTTTACCGGTATAACCTTTCATCAAGTGTTCGCCCTCTTTTCCTGGTATATTTTCATAGGTTAACCCCCGGAGATCATGGCAAAGAAGCTGACTATGTCTCCATCTTTAAGCTCCCTGTCCAGGGAGGCTTTTTCGTAATTTACACGGCATAAATGAACCATGCCAAAAGGAAGGGGAACCTTGAGGATTTTAAAAAGCTCTTTCAGGGTCGTCCCTTCTTCCAGTTCGATATAACCGTCCTGATCAAGCTTGCTATGATCACTTTTTATGTATGGTGGCAGGTAAACCCTGACTCGCATATTTTCATGACCTGTCTTTCAAGTTGGTTAGTACGATTATACCTGAAATGTATCCAAACTTACAGTCCACACAAAAGCAAAAAGTGAAAAAGGTGTCAGAGTTAATTTTCACTTGGTATCTTTGGCCAGGACCAGGGCTTCGCCGTGGCAGATTGTTTCGCCCCTGGCATTTGTACAAGTTGTTTCAAGGTTTACCAGGTGTTTTTCGGGGCGTAAACGGGTTATTTTTACGGTAGCAGTCAGGGTTTCGTTATAATAGCCTTTGCCGGTAAAGGTCATCTGCTGTTTTAGGTAGTTTGTGCCAAACCCGGGCAGTTCGGTGCCGAGTAAGTATGAGTATAGTCCGCCAATCAAAGGCTCGGGAATCGGATGTTTTCCGCCTTCATCCGGCTGATCTTTTTCCCCTGAGAGCTTCATGAAAAGTTTACGGTCTCCTTCACTAAAAGTCCGGGTACAGGATGCTCTCATTCCTAATTGCAGGTTTTTCACGATAAGCCCTCCCATTTGATCAGGGTTTCCCCATCAAGTCCGAGGTTTCCACATGGTCTGAGAATTTGAACTTTAATTTTTATAGTTTTTGCTTCCGGTTCCAGTGAAATAATTTCGATTCGGTAACGGACAGTTTCGCCGGCAGTGGTGCCGCTCGGAAACATCATCTGGTGGGAAAGCTGAACAGATCCGGGAAATAGGTTTTGCAGGAAGCCTTTTAACCCGGTATAAAGCAGCATGCCGTGAGCGACAGTGGCCCCGAAGTGAGTTTTGGCGGCAAATTCAGGGTCAACATGAATGGGGTTGTTATCACCGCTCAATGCAGCAAAATCATTGAAGTCCTCCTGGCTAAAGCAGCGCTCTGTCTCAAAGACGTCTCCTGTTTTAAGATCTTTGCCTGTAAGATTACGCTTGTTCATTTTTAACCTCCCTGCGGTTTTTCTTATTGATAGAAATGTTATAATTATAATCAAGCTGACAAAGGAGGATCACCATGCAAAAAGTACTGGGAATTTCCGGTTCAATGAGAGATAAAGGAAATACCGAGTTTTTAACCGGTTATGCCTTATCCCAATTTGATAAAAGCAGGTTTAGCTCCGAGTTAATCCCGCTTAATGATTTAGCGATTAAGCCCTGTGTGGGCTGCTACAGCTGCATGGAAGCAAAGAAGTGCGTTATTGGTGACGATGACTTTGAATTTGTTTTTTACAAGATGGTTGAAGCTGATGGTTTAATAATCGGCTCACCGGTATATTTTAGTGCAGTTCACCCCCAGCTTATGTCGCTGCTTGACAGGGCGGGTTTTGTTCGGATCTGGAGCGGTGAGCGCTTTTCCGGCAAAGTGGGCGGGCCGATAACCGTGGCCCGACGGGCCGGTCAGAATATGGCCTTTGCTCAATTATTAATGTGGTTTTTTATTAATGATATCGTTGTTCCCGGTTCGAGCTACTGGACCATGTCTGTTGCAGGCGCTAAAGCCGCCCGTGATGCCGAGGAAGACCAGGAAGCGCAGCTCCATATTTCCCATTTTGTAAATAATATGAGCAAGGTGATGACTGCCCTTAAGCAGGCTTAGATATTTAAGGTTTTTTCATTACAGTTGCCTGTCCGTCTATAACAATTTCACCGGCCTGGTTATAAGCTTCGGTTTTAAGTTTGGCAATATATTTTTCTTCTATCAGTTCAATTACTTCAACCTTTGCCGTGATCGTGTCTCCCAGATAGACGGGGGCTTTAAATTTCAAGTTTTGTTCCATGTATATTGTATTTTTACCGGGCAGTGTGGTTCCAAGCAGTGTGGATATCAGGCTGGCGCCAAGCATTCCGTGGGCAATTCTCTTTTTAAAGGGTGTTTTTGATGCAAATTCTTCGTCTACATGAAGCGGGTTAAAATCCCCGCAAATACCGGCGAAGTTGTAAACATCAGTTTCAGATATTGTTTTACTTATTTCTGCGGAATCGCCAATTTTTATTTCAGAATAAGGGATATCAGCAATCACAGGACATAACCTCCAATTATGTAAATAATTATGATCAGCCTAGTCGGGAGCAATTCCTTTTAGTATAAATTTCCGAATTGATTCCAGTTGTGCTTCATCCGGCAGGCCTTTTTCCCACAGCGGCCAGCGCATCCCGGTAAAGATACTTATCCCCATCAGGCAGAAAGCCAGCGCCTCCGGCTCCATTCTTTCAATTTGTTTTTTATCCATCGCATTTTCAAGGTGTTCAGCGTAACCTTTGCTGAAATTAAGGTAGTGCCATTTAAAGATTTCAATATCTACAAACTCCGCTTCTCTGATCAGGGCATAAAGGGTCGGTTTATCCAGGCAGTAACGGTAGAAGGCCATAATACCTTCAATTTCTGCTTCTTTACGGTCGGGGATATCCTTGATTGCAATTTGGATGTGCTTGCGAACTTCATGGTGAACGTAGTAGATTAATTCCCGGAAAATGTCTTTTTTTCCCCGGAAATAGAGATAAAAAGTGCCCATGGCTACACCCGCCTGCTCTGTAATGGCATAGACAGAAGTCTCATGGTAACCTTTTTCCCCGATAATCTCTTCTGCGGCTTTTAAAAGTTTATTGAAGGTAGCCTGGCCGCGCCTTGTCTTGGGGTGGTTTACTCCATCGTTATTCATTTTAGTTAAATCATTTGTTTTCATAGTTCACCTTTTTAGAAAGCAGTCAGGGTCAATCAAAGCTTAGCCTATAATCAACTACCAGTCAATTTTTAGCTCAGAAGAAACCTTTTAGAATTTACCTCTGTCTCCCCATTCAATGACCGTTGAGCCCCAGGTATAACCGGTTCCCGCCGCCATCAGGGCCACGGTATCGCCATCTTTAAGCCTGCCCAATTTTTCCGCTTCAGTAAGAGCAATTATCTGGTCGGCTGCCTGGACATGTCCGTAATCCTCAAGATAGAAGCTTTGTTCTTCTTTGAGACCAAGCTCATTTAGAAGATCGTTATAAAGGGAACGCTTGAAATGGATTGGTGCCAGGAAATCAAGGTCAGCCAGGGATTTGCCGCTTTTCTCCAGGGCAATTTTTATGACATTAATAAAATGATCGAAGGTAATCGGGTCAAGGTGTTCTTTCATTTCCTCCGGGTCGATAACGTCGAGCATCCCAGAGCCGGGGCCGCAGTTTAAAGTGGCAATCGGGTTAACCGAACCGCCGTCTAAGACTTTTACATGTTTGCTGAAAAACCCTGCGGTAATATTATGGGTTTCAAGAATGATATTTTTTGCTGCACCCTTTTGCAGCAGGACTGCTGCTCCACCGTCGCCAAAATTGTACATAAACCGGACGCGCGGATTGTTATAGTCAATCAGGTGTGATTCTTTACTGCCCATAGTCAGGAGGACATTGTTCATGCTGTCATCACTAAGCATCATGCCTTTGACCATACGAAGGGCGACGGTGAACCCGGCACACAGTGAGTATATTTCAGTGGCAAAAGCCTGGTCTGCTCCCAATTCATACTGCAGTTTGCAGGCACATGACCAGACGGAGTAGTCTTTATACTGGCTGCCGAAGAAAATTACCGCATCAAGCTTGCCCGGGTCAAAATCACCGAGAGCTGAGCGTGCCGCAGACAGAGCCATATCCGAGACATGTTCATCGGGTGAAGCGACATGTTTTTGGCGCAGGCCCATCTTATTCCTGATAACCTCAACCGGTATATCGGTCTTTTTTGCAACATCTTCGCTGGTTTCTATGTTATCCGGTAAATATGTGCCCATTCTTGTCATACCGACGAGTTGCTTTTTAGAATCTAACATGGCAACGACTCCTTACAATGAAAAATAAATATTTTTTATGCATGCCCTGGCAACTTTATGTTAGTTACTTTTACGTGCCTGCCATCGTTCCTGTAACTGAAGGTATGTACCAACCAGCCCTTTGGGCATATAAAGCACGACCAGTACATAGATCGCACCGAAAAATAAGAGCCAGCGTGAAAATATTTCATGAATACCACGCAGTTCGAGCAGGTAATTTTGGGCCAGCTGCACAAATGCTGTGCCGAAGATAGCGCCGTAAAGGGTTCCTGTTCCACCGACAATTGTGTATAAAAGTGCATTAAGAGTGCTCTGGAC
>SLBE01000080.1 GCA_007126465.1 Syntrophomonadaceae bacterium
ACTGTCTTAATGGTATAAACATGAAACTGTTTGTTTTTGACAGCTTCAACAACTTCCCTGCGCAGCATCAAACTCTTTTTGTTCTGCTCTGGAATAATAACGCCCTGTTCCCCGGTCAGACCGCGTGCTTTGCAGGCCAGGTAATATCCTTCTATTTTACTGTTAACGCCGCCTACCGGCTGTATCTCACCCTTCTGGTTGATTGAACCGGTCACCGCCAGATCCTGCCTTAGCGGAACTTCGGCCAGGCTTGAAAGCAGGCTGAAAAGCTCGGCAGCAGAAGCGCTATCTCCATCTACGCCACCGTATGACTGTTCAAAACATAAACTGGCAGTAAGGTTAAGCGGAGTCAGCGAACCGTAACGCATGCCAAGGTAACCGCTCAATATTAAAACACCTTTGTTGTGGATACGACCGCTTAAATCACTTTCCCTTTCAATATTAACAATACCCTTCCGGCCAAGGTAAGTCGAAGCCGTAATCCTTGAAGGCCTGCCAAAGCGGTAATCGCCCTGGTCAATTACCGAAAGTGCGTTAACCTGGCCAACTTCTTCGCCCTCCAGGTCCAGTAAAATATCTCCTTCTTTAACGGCTTCAACTATTTTTTGTTCATACTTGTTTGAACGGTAAACCATTTCTTCAAGGGCTTTATCAACCTGTTCACGGCCGATAACCTTGGCCCCGTCAAGTTCAGCCCAGGTATCTGCTTCAAAAAGCAGATCCACAATCTCTGTAAAGCGAGTGCTCAGTTTATCTTGCTTTTCTGTTAAGCGGGTGCTGTATTCAACAATCTCAGATACTGCATTACGATCAAAGTGGCGCAGTCCCTGCTTGTTGCAGTGAAAAGATATGAATCCTGCCATTTTGCTAACGTTATCTTCAACCCGATCCATCTCAACATCAAAATCTGATTTTATCTTAAAGAGCTTGCGGAAATCTTCATCATAGTGATAAAGAATCTGGTATATAAAAGGGTTGCCAATCATGATAACTTTGATATTCAGGGGAATCGGCTGCGGCCGCAGGGTAGACATTGCTACCAGGCCAAAGTGCTCACTTATATTTTCAATCCTGATCTCATTTGTCCTGAGAACACGCTTTAACACTTCCCATGACTGCAAGCCTGTCAAAACATCCCTGGCCTGCAGGATCAGGTAGCCGCCATTGGCCCGGTGCAGTGAGCCGGGTTTAATCATAGAAAAGTCAGTTACTACCATGCCGAACCGGTTTTCATATTCTACCCGACCAAGCAGGTTATAATAAGAGGGGTTAGTCTCGTAAATCATAGGAGCCCCTTCAGTATCCTTGTTATCTACCAGGAGGTTAACAGTGTACCTCATATCGGTCTGCTCCTGGCCCTGCTGCTTGCGCAACCAGTTCATCGGGTTCTGCATATCTTCCTCATCTCCCCTGAAATCGGAGAGATTGGAAAGTACATCCTCCTGAAAAGCCTGCAGGTAATCCTTGATCGCCTGGTAGCTATCGTATTTCTCCATTAGCTCATTGAACAGGTGGCCAATCGCGGATAGCCCGACTTTGTGATCCAGATCTTTTAATTTTTCTTTCATCTCTTTTTCAACACGCTGTATCCGGCGCATTATATCCATCGCTTTAAGCTGAACTTCGGAAGATTTCTTTTCCATTTCGTCTTTATCTTCCTGGCTCAACTTAGCATAGTCTTCTTCACTGATCTGCTCCCCTTCCTGCAGGGGAATAGTCACATAACCGGAGCTTGTCCTTTTTAAAGCAAATCCTTTTTCCTGGGCTTTTTTATTTAGTTCATCGAGCAGCTCAGCCCTGGCATCCTGGAATTCTTTAACTACAACCGCTTTCTGTTTTTCATAATCATCACCATCGAATGCCTTGGGAATGGTCTCCTTTAAATCTTCGAGCAGCTCCTCGATATCACGGCAAAAATCATGACCTTTTCCTGCTGGAAGATTTAAGGCAATTGGTTCCCCGGGGTTTTCAAAGTTATAGACATAGACCCAGTCATCCGGCACCGGTTCCTGTGCCGATAATTTTTGAATGATTGACTGGGCATAACTGGATTTCCCGGTGCCAGTCAAACCGGTCATAAATATATTGTAGCCGGGACGTTTAATGCGCAGGCCAAACTCTGTCGCCTTCACAGCCCTGTCCTGGCCAACCATTTCTTCTAGTGGAGGCACCTCGGCAGTTGTCTTGAAATCTTTTGCCCTGATCTTACAGGAGTTACGCAAGTCCTTGTCTTTCAATTTTACCCAGCTCATATTCTAAGATTCTCCCCCTTTTTTATAATACGGACACAGATCGGTTAAAAAACAAGCTCCACAATTTGGTTTACGGGAATGACATATTGTCCGGCCGTGAGCAATTAAACGGTGGTGACTTTCACTCCAGTGCTCTCGCGGTATCACCTTTTTAAGCTGTTCTTCAACCAGTTCCACTGTCGTTGAATCAGCCAGGCCCAGCCTTCTTGATACACGAAAAACGTGAGTATCAACAGCAAGGGCAGGCTGGCCAAAAGCGCTGCTGATAATCACGTTTGCCGTTTTACGGCCTACCCCCGGAAGACTGACCAGTTGTTCGAAGCTTTCCGGGATAATTCCGTTATGTTCTTCCACAATAATCCTGGCAGCTGCAATCAATGATTTACTCTTCTGGCGATACAGACCGCAGCTTTTTACATACTTTTCTAGCTGCATCGGCTCCATCTTAGACAAAGTATAAATATCAGGCGCTGCCTTAAAAAGCTCGCTGGTAATCCGGTTTACCTGCTGATCAGTTGTCTGGGCAGATAGAACTGTAGCTACAAACAACTGGTAAGGGTTTTTAAATACCAGGCCGCTTTTCACTTCAGGATAATAGGCCACAAGCCGATCCATTATTGCCCTTGCTTTATGTTCAGGTTGATTTTTTAATTCAGTTTTTGACATATAATATTATAGATCGCAATACAAACCAGGTAAAGTGCAAATAAAGTTCAGCCACCGGACAAGTTAATTTTTATATAACTGTACAGCCCTCAGTACCGCCTGCCTGTCAAACCTGTGTTCGTTTTAGTTAAGCAGGAGCACGTGAGGCAGCGCTTTTTTCACCAGGGGCATGTAGAGAAAACAGCATTAGCAGACAATCTAAGGCCATTTTATTTTATCTTGATAACCGAATTTGCCGCCATTTCCTCAATATCAGCTTGCCTGTAGCCATGTTTTTCAAGGATTTCCCTGGTATGCTCACCGTGCAGCGGTGGATCATAGCGCAACTGGCCGCCCTGGCCGGAGAATAAAACTGGAAAACCCGGCAAAATTTCAATCTCCCCTGAACCTGTTTCAGCTTTTATCCAGTAGCTGCCATCGTGGTTAAGCGGATGATCGACTGCTTCTTCCAGGGTTAAGATCGGTTCGCAGCAGGCATCAACATTGCTGAAGAACTCTACCCACTCTGCTCTTGTTTTCTTTTTAAAGAGTTTGCTGACTTCATCAATCATTATAGTACGCTGATCCTGGTCATACTGCAGCTCCGACCACTCCGGGTGACCCGTTGCTTCACAAAAAATCTGCCAGAAAAAAGGTTCCATTGCGGCCAGGCTCATGTATTTTCCATCGGCTGTCTCATAAATGTTATAGCAGGCATAAGCGCCACTGATCTGCCCGCTGCCCCGCCTGGCTGTTTCATCACCGCTATTTAAAGCAGCGGCCGCCAGAGTTAAGGTGGGCAGAAGCCCCCTGGTCATCGCCAAATCAACATAACTGCCTTTATCTGTTCGTTCCCGTTGATATAGAGCCATCAGGATACCACTTAAAGTCATCATGGTTCCCCCGATAATATCAGCAATTTGTACCGCCGGCATCAGCGGATGGTCACCTTTTTCTGCGCTCAAATCAAGCAAGCCAGAAAGGGCCTGGTAATTCAAATCATGGCCGGCTTTTTTCCGGTAAATTGATTCCTGGCCATATCCCGTCACGGATGCATAAACCAGGCTTTTATTAATCTTTTCAAGTTCCCTGTAGCTTAAACCAAGCCGATCCATAACCCCGGGCCTGAATCCTTCCACGATCACATCGGCTTTCTTCACCAGTTCTTTTATAACTTCCCGACCCTGCTCAGATTTTAAGTCAATGGCTACACTTTTCTTGTTGCGGTTTAACTGGCGATAAAAGGCACCGCTGCCATCAAAAAAACGGCCGACGAACCTGGTCGGATCGCCGGCGTTCAGATTTTCTATTTTCAGGACCTCTGCCCCGTAATCACCAAGTAACATTGTGCAAAGCGGTCCCGGCAGCAAACGTGTAAAGTCAAGCACTGCCAGGCCTTCCAGGGGAAGGTCCCGTTTTCTATCTCGCTCAGCCATCTACCGGTGCGTATAGTGCGGTAACAGGACCGGGCCGAGGCGATCATCTGCCGCACCAGTTTCTTCAAGCTCTTTATGGTACTTCTCCACATGCTCAAGGGAGAGCTTCTTCGGAGTTTTAATATCTTTAATTCTGGCAGCAGCATCAAAACCGGCACGCCGTCCGAAAACGATAATATCAAGCAGTGAATTACCCATCAGGCGGTTGGTACCGTGAATACCTCCGGCCGCTTCACCGGCCACATAAAGATTTTCCACGGCGGTCATACCATTTTCATTAATTAGCAGTCCGCCGTTCTGGTAGTGCAGGGTCGGGTAAATCAACATGGGTTCTTTGCGGATATCAACCCCGAAACGTAAAAACTGACGAAGCATAGCAGGCAGCTGGCGCTCAATAGTTCCTTCACCATGGACCAGTTCAAGGATCGGTGAATCGAGCCAAACTGCTGTCATACCGGTTGGCAGCGGCACACCCAGACCGCGCTCTTCACACTCACGGATAACAGCCGATGACGCCACGTCCCTGGTTTCGAGGTGATAAACAAATTGCTCCCCGTTAATATTAAGCGGTGTCGCACCCAGGCCGCGGGTCTTTTCAGTTACCAGAAGGCCCAGCAGCTGGGGCGGGTAAGCTCCGCCGGTGGGATGGTACTGGATCGAGTCGGCATAAATTGTTTCCGCGCCGGCCCTGTAGCCCATGACCAGTCCATCGGCAGTTGCCCCGTAATGGTTGCTGGTCGGGAAACCGCGGTAATGCAGTCTGCCGGATCCCCCGGTGGCAATAATTACCGTTTTAGCCCTGGCAATCTGGTATTCTTCCGTTTCCAGGTTATATAGCACCGCTCCGGCGGCACGTCCTTCTTCATCGAGCAGAACTTCTACTGCCGGGCTGAATTCTACCACGGTAATATCCTTGTTATATACTTCGTCTCTCAGGGTCCGCATAATTTCAGCGCCCGTATAGTCACGTGCAGCGTGCATCCGCTTTCTGGATGTCCCCCCGCCGTGAATGGTAACCATGGTGCCGTCTTCCTTCTTGTCAAACATGGTGCCCAGGTCTTCCAACCATTTAATGACCAGCGGGGCATCCATGACCAGGGCCCTGGCCAGCTCTGGAACATTTTCAAGTCTTCCGCCACCCATTACATCAAGGTAATGAATGGCTGGCGTGTCATTTTCCTTATCTGCGGCCTGAATGCCGCCCTGGGCCATAACAGTATTAGCATCACCGAAGCGCAGCTTGGTGGCAATCAATACATCTGCTCCTGCTTCATGTGCAACCAGGGCTGCCGATGCACCGGCACCGCCACCCCCGATGATTAAAACATCGACATCATAATCGGGTTCGGCGCTTAAATCAAGATCGACCCCGCGCAAACGGCTCCATGCTTCGAATACATCAGCCATTTCATTGGTCAGACGGGATCCCTTGTTGACCCCTACTTTAAGTTCGCGGAAACCGTCTACAATATAGTCAGGGTGAAACTTTTCCAGAACATCACGCCGCTCATCCTGCGTCATCCGCGGATAATTGACTCCGACCCGGGAGGGCCTGGTCTCTTCTACTTTTTTCATTAATTCACGTAACTGTGGTGTGTAAGTCAATTTTTTGCTCCTCCTCTCCAGGTCTATTTTTCAATCTCGCGGTCATTATAAAGCTGCTGCAGCTTTTCATTCGCAGCATTGACCAGTTCGTCAATTTCAGCATCCAGTTCGCCTTCCCTGATCGCTTTTGCTCTTTCCTTCAAAAATGGATCGGGCTTGGCAATATAGCGGCTGTAAAGCCGGCGAGCTGTTAGCGCAGCGTTATAGTGAACAATATTTGCCGGGCAGCGCGA
>SLBE01000152.1 GCA_007126465.1 Syntrophomonadaceae bacterium
CTGAAATTAGCAGACGCGTTCGCAACTCTGCAAGATGCTCAAGTATGGGCATAGTGCCGTCAATATTTTTGCTCACCCTGGCTGAATACCTCCAGGTATTCCCTCATTCATGTGTAGGGCTACCAATGGGTTGGGAAAACTTAGTTCAAGAATTGCAGCTTTATTCTTTGGGATCTGAATTAGAAGTAGCTGATTCGTCTGAACCGGAATCACCTTTCAGGCCATCTTTAAGTTCAACTACACTTTTTCCAATAGCCTTGGCCAGCTCAGGCAGCCTTTTCGCACCAAAGATCAGCAAAATCAATGCTAATATAAGTATTATCTCTGTCGGTCCGATTCTTCCAAGCATGTTAAATCCTCCTTAAAATAGAGAATCATTAATTACACATTACTATTTAACAGCTAATCTATATTACAAAGCATACCATAATCAGTCAAGCTAAGATTTATTATTCTCTTTATCATCAAGACTGATGTCTTTCTCATCAAAAGTTATACTGTCTTTAAGATCTTTAGTTGCTTTGCGAAACTCTTTTAGCCCATTGCCGATCGAACGGCCCAGTTCCGGCAACTTAGCAGGACCAAATATAATCAATGCCACTGCCAGGACGAGCATGATTTCCCACAGGCCTATTTTTCCGCCAATCAATCTGTTCACCTCCGTGAAAACAACAATCATCTAATACCGCTATATTTTTTACCGTATATCATTATAGCTTATATCGGACATAAAAGCGACAGGTTGCAACATTTTTTTCTTCACCCGCCCGGCAAAAACAAGCTAACCTTCATTCTCTTAACTTATTGAAGGTCTTCTAATAATTAGCGGGTAAAAGCCACATAATCAGGAGACAGCTCCCAGGAAGGTTTGTATTTTCAGCCCTGCCTATTGTGATGGTACTTCTCCAGTTCCGTGGGTCCGTTACCTTTCTTTCTTCTTGCGTTTATTGCTTTTACCGGGACGGCAACTGCGGTTTTACAAAGAACATACAACCCCCATCCTAAAAGCAAACCGGCTGCAGCATAAGTCAGGCCTTCCACGGTGGTCGGAACCCCCGGCATGAAATTCTCCCAGGTTCCCGCCGCGATATCCCAGTCAACTTCTCTCATAAAAACAAACCAGCGGTTATAAATTGTAGCATCCTGCATTGCGTGGTAAGACTGTTCCAGGGTATCCACCCTGTTCACCAGGTCCCGGATGATCTCACCGGTAGAGACAAAAACTTCGCTCTCCGACTCCAGGTGCTCAGTTTTGTACTCCTCAAGAGACATATTTAAGCTATGGGCTGCCTGGATATACTGATCGAGGGCCCGTCTGGCTTCATCAAGATGCCCGCCTAACCGCTGCATATACTGACCGTAAAACTGGGGAAACTGAGATAACGATACCGCTCCGAGCACTGTAAAAAGGCGGTCGGCAATTCCATCCAGTAGTTTAATCGGGTGACGCAGCAGCTTCAACATTTCATTTCCTCCATAATTATTATACAGCAAAGTATCTGCTGTTAACTATTAACCCGGGGCCGGTTAAACTAGAGTATTTTATATTATAATTAAAATATAGAATTAAACAACATTTATCATACCCACCAACTTAAAGAAATTGCCCCTGAATAAATTATACCATGATGAAACATAATCAATCTCAGTATTCGGCCAAATGCAACTAGCAGATCCTGCAGGAATGCCGGGAAACTGCAAATGTCAAGGCAGGTAAACGTTTCAGTTCCAGCGAATTAGAAAGTATCAATAAAAGACCAGAAATTTATATCAGTATCTGAAGCTAGTTGTTTGTATAATTGCCGGTTTACTCTATTTTCTTGAAAGGGTGATATTAAAGGTGGATAAAATTAAGGTAGAAACTGACGGCCATGTTTTGCTGGTCGGTTTTAATCGTCCAGATAAAATGAATGCTTTTGATCCGGAAATGTATATGCAGCTGGCCGAAGCGCTCGGAAAGTTGAATAATGATCATGAACTGCGCTGCGGTTTAATTTATGCCGAAGGTGAGAATTTTACATCAGGACTTGACATGGTTACCTGGGTTGATATTTTTAGTTCAGGCAGTTTCCCTGAATTACCGGAAGACCATTGTGAACCCTTCGGACTTGACGAAAGTAAAAGGGTTGGCAAGCCGCTGGTAATGGCTGCGCAGGGAATATGTTATACCATTGGGCTGGAATTAATGCTTGCAACTGACATCCGGGTCTCTGCAGCCGATCATGCAAAGCGAAGATGCCATGGAAGGGGTGCAATCATTTATTGAAAGGCGGCAGGCCCGGTTTAAAGGAAAATAACCGTATTCCCTCTCTATATTCTTAACTATGAAGCAGCCCTATAATTAAAGCCCTTTTTAGATACAATAGAATTTCATCATTCCTGTTCAGACAGACCGAGCTTGCTAAAAACTATTGGGGCAATCAAGGTTACCCACAGACCTCCTAAAAAGTAACGGATAAATCCGAGGATTGTCACCGCAGATGGAAGGACTCCGCCCAGTCCGACAATGATACCAAATAAAACAAGAACACCGATAATAACCTTTAAAAGCTGTTTACCCAGGGATCCTTTCACCGATGTTTTGATCTTTTCCTTTTCAAGAACATAGCCAAAAGAAGCGCCGGACAAATAACCTAAAATCTTCGGAGGATCTACACCCGGCAGTACTAATACCAGGAAAATCGGGACCGCAAGTGAGAGCACAAGCAGCAGGGGCATAGAATATTTATCCAGCAAGCCTTTTTCATAAAGCATATTACTCAGCCAAAGGAAAACCAGTAGAAAAGGTATGCCAAAAGCAAACCCGCCCAGGACATCGCCTAAAAAGTGATAGCCGAGAATCATCCTTGAGAATGAAACCAGGGCAATAATGGCAATTGCCCAGATCCAGAAACCCCTGCTCCTCAAGCGGACTGCCATGTAACCCCAAACTGTAACTGCAGTCAGGGTATGACCGCTCGGAAAAGCATAGCTACCTTCCGGATGCGTGACTCCTTCAAGGGGTGGCCGCTCCAGCAGGGTAATATCCTTGATCAGGTTGCTGTATGTCGCTGATGAAAGCAGGATAAAGGCAGTCCAAAAACCGAGGCTTTTATTAACGCACCAAATTAGCACACTAAAAAAAACCATGAAAAATTCGTCATCACCCAGGAAAGTAATCGCCCTGAAAATATACTCTAAAATCCCTGCCTGTAACACCTGGAGAGCTGAGATAATCTCCACGCTGCGAGTCAGCGGCCAGGCCAGAACCAGGAAGGCCGCTGAAATTACAGCAACAGCCAACCATATTTTTAAAGCCATCGATTCTTTCGCCGGATCATCAGAAAAATAAGGACGTTTAACAGGATAAATATTCATTTTTATTCCTCCTCATCTATTTGAAAATTACCAGCTTCAAATTCTTTTTGCAATTTTTTAGCCTCTTCTAAGAATGGCTCGGGTACCATCACCTGAACTTCCACTGCCAAACCGCCGATAACTCGCATTGCCCCTGTATAAGGACTGCTGTCGGCCTTGATAGCCGGTATGCCGCGATCCTGCAAAAATCCACATATTATATCAGCTTCAACATCATTGGAAGCTTCCAGTAAAACTACCCATTTATTATCCGTATTATCCATAGAATTTTCCCCTTTTAAAAAGTAAAGTCGCATTTTAAGGTTAGCCTTTGATAGTTAAATTCTTTTTTCAACAAGGATAATCCTGCATGTTAATTTGACGCAAATGGCGGGTCAGATTATGATTAGGACAAGTATGGCAGAGAGGGCCGGATAAATATGATTATTACGAAGGATATTTTAACAGCCGCCGCCCAGCAGGCCGGTGTCACAGAAATTGGAGCGGCACCCGCCGATCCACTGCTGGAAATGAAGGAAAAACTGGACCGGCGGCAGGCTGAAAATAGAGCCACACCCTTTGAAGAACAGGATCCGGCAGCACGCCTTTCACCGGCAGACCTCCTGGATGGCTGCCTAAGCATCATAACCCTGGCATTGCCATATACACCACCAGGCACCTTAATTCCACCGATGGAAAGCAACCTTTATGGCAAGGTGGCCCGCTGCGCAAGGTCAATAGACTATCACTTCATTATCGAAAAAAAAGCCGGCGAGGTTGTCGAAGCTTTAAAAAAAATAACAGACACGAGTTTTAAACATAAAATCCTGGCCGACCGCAGCCCCTTGCTGGAAAGAGAACTGGCCCGCAAGTCAGGCCTGGGCCTGATTGGTGAAAACTGTACGCTGATTAACAGGCGCTATGGATCCTATACGGCACTGGCTACCATCCTGGTTGACAGGCAGGTAGAGCCCGGCCCGGCAAACAATGAAAAATGTCTCAGCTGCGGGTGCTGTCGCGAGGCCTGTCCAGCCGGTGCCTTAATTGAGCCTTATATCATTAACCCTCACCGCTGTATTTCCTACCTGACCCAGGCCGGCGGCCCGGTTCCGCTTGAAATGCGCCCGCTAATGGGAAGACACATCTACGGTTGCGACCTTTGCCAGGAAGCCTGCCCGCTCAACAAGCAGGCTGGACTTTCACCATATCCCGAGGCAGCCTTTGTTTTCTTCCCCGCGTATCCCCTGCTGCTCCCGCTTCTGCAGCTAACCCGTAAAGAATATGAACTTACTGTCGGCCTTTCCTCGGCCGGATGGCGGGGCAAAACTATTCTACAGCGTAATGCGGTGATTGCCCTGGGAAATTGTAATGATTCGGACGCCATAAAGCTACTGGCCCTGCTTCTTGAAAATGATTCACGCCCGCTGATCAGGCAGCATACAGCCTGGGCACTGGGTAGAATTGGTGGAGGTAGGGCAGTTTTTGCCCTGGAAAAATCACGCCTAAAAGACCCTGAGGAAGTTGTGAAAAAAGAAGCGGAACAAGCACTTGATTATTAGCAATAAAGAAGCTTAAATTATGGCCTGGTTTGTCCTGATCCGAAAATTATATATTTAAGTGATGTCAGCGCCTGCAGGCCCATCGGGCCGCGCACGTGTAGTTTCTGAGTGCTGATACCCATTTCCGCCCCAAGACCGAATTCATAACCGTCGGTAAAACGAGTAGAAGCATTGATATAAACCGCAGCTGAGTCAACCCGGTCGATGAATTCTCTTGACCTTGAGTAATTTTCCGTAATTATTGTTTCAGAATGGCCCGTTCCATAGTTAGTAATATGGTTTACAGTTTCATCCAAATCACTGACAACTTTTACGGCCAGGACTAAATCCAGGTACTCGGTTCGCCAATCATCTTCCCCGGCAGGAGTAACAGGCACATGAGCGGCATATTCCGCCACACGCCTGCAGCCTCTTATTTCAACCCCAGCATTTGATAATAAAGCGAGAACTGCAGGTAAAAAGCTGCCTGCTGCTTTTTCGTGAACAAGAACAGTTTCCACGGCATTGCAAACACCGGGTCTCTGGGTTTTGGCATTTAAAACTATCTGCTGTGCCATTTCTAGATCTGCATATTCGTCGACATAAATATGACAGTTGCCTTCACCGGTCTGGATTACAGGTACGGTGGCATTTTCAACAACTGTATTGATCAGGGACGCCCCTCCCCGGGGAATTACCAGGTCGAGATAATCGTTGGCTTTGATTAAATCACTTACGGCAGCACGCTCCGTATCTTCGATTAAAGAAACTGCACCGTTACCCAGATCATGTGCGGCCAAAACTTGATGAATGATTTCAACCAGGGCCTTATTGGATTGGATCGCTTCAGAACTCCCCCGCAAAATCACGGCATTACCGGCTTTTAAAGCCAGACCGGCAGCATCAATGGTCACATTAGGACGGGCCTCATAAATAATTCCGATAACACCGATGGGCACACGCTGCAGTCCGATTTGAAGACCGTTAGGGCGTCTCCACATTTTAACCACTTCACCAACGGGATCTTCCAGGGCAGCAATATCGCACAACCCCTTGGCCATATCTCCAATCCTGCCAGGTGTTAACAACAGGCGATCATAGAAGGCATCACTAAAACCATTTTTCTTTTCCAGGTTTTCAAGATCTTTTCTATTGGCGCTAACAAGACTATCAGTTTGCCCGGTAAGAGCGTCAGCCAGATCCCTTAGAATTTGATTCTTTTTATTCGTAGAAAGGCTGCGCATTTTCAAAGCAGCTTCACGGGCCATTTTGC
>SLBE01000001.1 GCA_007126465.1 Syntrophomonadaceae bacterium
GAGCCAGATCTTGCTCCAGAATCAGATGCCGGTTCAGAGGAGGAAGAAGGCTTCGAATTATTTGATGATTTTCCGGAGCCCGGAGAACCGGAAATGGCGGAATCGGAAGAAGATGAAAAGCCGGAAGAATTCGAGTTGGATTCTGATCAAGCTGAAGAAGACCAATTATTTGAAGAAGTATCAGAAGAAAAAGAAGATCCCTCAGAGATGTTTTCTGAGGATGACTTTATAGAGCCTGTTGAAACAGAAAGTAAGATAGAAGAGAGCGATGAAGAAGCAAAAGATCTTGATGATCTGTTCAAAGATGATTTGGAAGAAGAACCTGTAGACGAACTGCTCGATATACCTGCAGGTGATAAGGATGTTACTTCAGAAGAAGATCAATCAGGTGCCGCATCCTTGAAGCCCTCCGCGGATTTTCTCGATGATGTAACCCTGAAAGCGCCTGAGTATGATGAACCCGCTCCTAGCGGGGATGCACAAAAGGCTCCGGAAAAAGCTAAGCCGGAAGATTCATCTTTTGATACTGATTTCGATGATGACCTGTCATTTGATATAGGTCCAGGTGAAGATACCGCGGCTGATGAAGATGACAAGTTTTTTGACGAGCTTTTCGAGGAAAAAGCCAGCTCGACACCTGATGAGTCAACTCCTTTCGAAGAACCTGAATCTACACCGGAATCGTCAGCAGGAAGAAAAAGTCTGCGTGAAATATCGGAACTGCCCGGAGAGACAGCTGATGATTTTCTTTTTGGCGATAGCAGTGAAATTGACGAGGAATTTGAAAAAGAAAAGCTTGATGAGTTAATCGAAGAAAAAACATTTGGCACTTCCAAAAAGAGAGAAAAGCAAGAAGAACAAGGTAAAGATAAGAAGCGGAAAGGCGGCTTTCCTAAATTCTTATCAATCATAGGCAACGTGTTTTTCGTTTTACTGCTTCTCGTTATGGCCGCACTGTCTTTTTTCCTGATTCAGAGCAGGATAGCCGGAGGTGTTCCGGAAGTAGCCGGCTACCAGATGTATATTGTTCTAAGCGGTAGTATGAGCCCTGAATTTGATACCGGCAGCCTGGCTTTTGTCCAGGAGGTTGATACCGAAGAACTTGCTGTTGGTGATATTATAACTTACCGGTCATCGGCAGATTCAGACTCCCTGACCACCCATAGAATTGTCGAGATCATCAAAAATGGTAATACACAATTTGTAACCCGCGGAGATGCTAATAATGTTAACGATCCCGTCCCTGTTTTAGATGAAAATGTCGTCGGCCAGGTAACCGGTTCAGTGCCCTATGTGGGTTACGCACTGAATTTTGTTCAGACCAGGCAGGGTTTAATCCTGCTGATATTTGTACCTGGTGTCCTGATTATTATTTATGAACTGGGTAAAATTATGAAGTACCTAACCCAGGGCAATAATGGAAAAGATAAAAAGGAAAAGGGTGATAGCGGCGATACCCGTCTTGTCGAACAGTAACTTGACAGGTTTTACTCTGTGTAACAAGCAATCAAGTTATCTATAAAAAAGCCCCTTCGTTAAAAGCGAAAGGGCTTTTGTTTGTAAACAGTAATTCTGTTTTAAAGAACAATATTACAGGGGTTTGAAATAATCAATATCATTAATACCGCCCCGGCGATCAGCCTTGGCTTTAAACTGGGCAGCGACTTTCATTCCGATATACGCTTCCATATCATCAAGTTCGCCAAGCCTGTGTATCAGTATTCCATCGGCAATCTGGATAGCAGCAATCAGGTCCGGCTTTTCTTTTGCTTCTCCTTCGAGAGTTTTGTGAACAACAGTGAAGGAATGGATGACTCCCTCGGTGCCTACATCAACCCAGTCTTTTTCTTCCAGGCGCTCAAAGCAGCGCTCGCAATATAAACGGGCTGGAACATAAGTGGTTTCACAGGTCTTGCACCTGGTGCCGAATATTTTACTATCTTCCTTTAATCTTTCAAAAAACTGCTGGCCTGCCACACCGGCAGTATAGCGGTTTTTTACCGGGAAAGCTCCAACCCCGGGGTTCCAGTAGCGGTTGTCTACATTCCTGGTGATTTTCTCCAGTATGCCCATTTTCAACCCTCCTTAAAGTGGTTTGAAATATTTAATATCATTAATTGAGCCCGTGCGTTCCGTTTCAGGTTTCCATACAGCCTGCACTTTCATCCCGATTTTAATCTTTTCAGGTTCCACTTCACCTAAGATATGCATTATTCCCATGCCCTCGGACGCGCCGTCTATTTCGATAACAGCGGGCAGGTGTGGATCTTCGCCTTCCTTGATGCGGCTGGCATCCCAGTGCACGTGGCAGATGGAAAAGGTATTGATAGTACCGGTATCTTTTACATGGCGCCAGGTATTGCAGGGGATAAAACATAACTCGCAAAACAGGCGTGGCGGAAGCATAACCCGTTTGCACTTGCGGCACTCGGTAGCTATAATTCTGCCCTGCTTTAGCTCAGCCAGGTAGCGGTTGATTGCAACCCCAGTATCCCAGGCATAAGCGCAGTTAAGGCTGTCTTCAGTAACAAATATTTTGCCGGAGCGGATATCCTCTTCAGAAAGAGCTGTGCCGCCCGATACTTTAAGTTTCTCACTCATCATTTAACCTCCCTTGCCAGATCATTATAAATTTAACTAATTAACAATCGATCTTAAATGTCTGCACTAAATTCCGGTAACTACTACGGAGCTGACCTGCATCAGGTCGCCCCAGGCCTGGGCAACGCCAAGCCGCGGGTCACCGGGCACCTGGCGCTCTCCGGCTTCCCCGCGCAGCTGCCAGAATAGCTCGCAGATCTTCATGGTTCCTGCTGCTGCAATTGGGTTGCCTACACCGAGCAGACCGCCGGAAGGACACATAGGCAGGTTGCCGTCGCGGGCAAAATGGCCGTCACGCAGCAGTTCAACTGTTTTACCGCGAGGTGAAAGCTGAAGCCCTTCCATATGATGCAGGGCCTTGTAGTCGAAGGGGTCGTAAGGCTCGGCAATATTAATCTGTTTATCAGGTTCCCTGATCCCTGCCATTTCGTAGGCCATTCTGGCTGCCTTATCCAAGTAGCGGGGGTAGTAGAGATCACGGGTGGCCCAGTAGGCAGTGTCCAGGGTCCAGCCCACACCTTCAATCCAGACCGGCTTATCGGTTAAGCGCCTGGCTACCGGTTCAGCGGCCAGCACCACTGCTGCCGCACCATCTGATACCGGGCTCACATCAAGCCGGCTGACCGGGTACGCCATGGTTTCAGAATTTAAAACATCTTCAACAGTTATTTCATCTTTAAACTGGGAAGAAGGATGCATCAAACCGTTTTTCTTGTTATTTACTGCCGCCAGGGCCATATCCTCCTTTGTATACCCGTAACGCTGCATATAGCGGTTCATTTCCAGGGCAAAGATCCAGAGCAGGTTAGGGTGAAGGGCCCGTTCGGTAATAGCATCGAATATGGTCAGGAAAAAGCCCTGGGCATGAGGCATGGCGTTCGACATTTTTTCTTCACAAACAACCAGGCAGGTATCAAACATGCCCGAGGCCACGTGGTGCCAGCCGTGTACAACGGCGTGCACGCCGGTAGCGCCGCCCACGTAAACCCGCATGGTCGGCTTATTCCATCCGCCGCAGCCATCAGCTAAGTATTCTCCCTTCTGGTGAATGCCGTCAAAGGCATCGGGAGCGCTGCCGTGGGCAACACAATCAATATCATCAAGGCTCAGGCCGCAGCTGTCCAGGGCAGTTTTGGTAGCTTCAAAGGATAGCTCTTTCGGGGTTTCCAGGGCCCTGCGTACAAATTTAGTCAGGCCTGCGCCCACTATTGCTACTTTTCTCATTGTTCAACCCTCCGTTTTTTCAGGCCTTAAAGCCTGTTACTTAAAACAACTGCGGTTCCTGTAGCTGTTGGTATTCCGCGCCAGGCAAAGGCCAGGCCGGTTTCCACACCTGTCAGCTGTATTTTACCTGCTTCACCGCGCAGCTGCAGGGCAGTTTCCAATACCCTTTGCAGACCGTTTGCTTCGTGCAGGTAGCCAATACCCAGGCTGCCGCCGGAAACATTTACCGGCAGGTCGCCTCCCGGCTCGAAGCAGCCCATCTCCAGAAGCTTGCCGGCTTCACCGAAGCCGCACATTTGAAGCGCTTCTAAGTGCTGCAGCTCTTTATAAGAGAAGGTATCGTCTATTTCAGCAAAATCAATCTCTTTTACCGGGCTTTTTATGCCGGCCATTTTATAAGCTTTTTCTGCTGCCAGCTTGGCGTAATGGGCACTTCCCAAACCTTCACTGCGTGAATCAAGGTTGGGTGTGTCTGTTGCCCAGCCAATGCCTTTAATCCAGATGGGCTTGTCGGTCATCTCCAGGGCTTTCTCTTCCGAGGCCAGCAGCAGGACGATAGCTCCGTCGAGGTGACCGCTAATGTCAAACTGTCCCAGTGGTGCGCTGACCGGTTCTGCACAGATTACATCCTCCAAGGTAATTTTAGCCCCGTAAACTGCACGCGGGTTTAAAAAAGCATTGTACCTGTTCTTTACTACTACTCGTGCACACTGCTCGCGGGTGCTGCAGCTATCAAATAAGTAGCGGTTCATTTCCAGACCGGCAATAAAATATGGGTGTTCCTTAAGGGGGCGAATATAGGCCGGGTCGGTGGCGTATGCTGCGACCTTTTCATAGTGTGACAGGTTTGATACCTTGGAAAATGCCGATGTGGCAACAATACTCTGCTGGCCGGTTTTAATCTGCATCAGGGCGGAAGCCAGACCCTGCAGGCTGTCACCGGCAATGCTCTGGACCGGTTTTAAGACAGCGCCCAGCTGGTCGGGAACGTACTCATCGGCGATGCTAATTCCTTCCATGAAGTCTTCCGATGAAGCAACAAACGAATCAATCGACTGGGGGTGAATACCCCCGGCATCTTCGTAGCATTTGGTTGCTGCTTCAAAAATCATCTCCCGGTAAGATAAGTCGGTCGATGTAGTTCTGAAGCCGGAGCAACCAATGCCGACAATGGCAACTCGCTTACTCATTAATCTCGATCCCTCCTTGAAACTTTAAGAATAGCTAGCATCCCAGCTGCCTGGCGATTACCAGGCGTTGAATTTCTGATGTGCCTTCACCTATTTCCATTAATTTTGCGTCCCGCAAATAGCGTTCAACCGGATATTCCCTGGTATAGCCATAGCCCCCGAATATCTGGATAGCCTCCAGGGCGCACTTAACCGCTGTTTCCGAAGCAAACAGTTTGGCCATGGCCGATTCTTTGGTAAAGGGTAGACCGTGGTCCTTTAACCAGGCCGCTTTATGCACTGCAGTGCGGGCTAACTCGACCGCCATTGCCATGTCTGCCAGTTTAAATTGAATGGCCTGGAATTTTGAGATGGGCTGACCGAACTGGCGGCGCTCCCTGGCATATTCCAGCGCTGCATCCAGGGAAGCCTGGGCGATACCGACAGAAAGGGCCCCGATACTGATCCGGCCGCTATCTAAAACCTGCAGGAATTGTTTAAAGCCTTCGCCCCGTTTGCCCAGCAGGTGAACAGCAGGCAGGCGGACATCGTTTAAGGCAATTTCCGCAGTATCTGAAGCTTTCAGCCCTAATTTTTCGTACGGAGCCGAAACTGTAAAGCCCTCAGTTTTGCCGGGCACAAGGAAAGAACTGATTCCGTGTGCGCCCTGGCCCGGTTCGGTGACGGCAGTAATAATCACCAGGCCGGCGTAGGTGGCGTTGGTGATAAAACATTTGCTGCCGTTAATAATCCAGTCTTCTCCGCTCTGAACGGCAGTAGTTTTAGTGCCCCCGGCATCAGAGCCGGCATCAGGTTCAGTTAATCCGAAGGCAGCCAGCATTTCACCACGGGCACAGGGGCCGACCCATTTCTGTTTTTGTTCTTCCGTGCCAAACAGGTATACCGGACCGGTACCAATTGAACAGTGCGCGGCGTAAGTTATACCTGTTGAAGCGCAGGCTTTGGATATTTCTTCAACTGCTAATACGTAGGCCAGGTAGCCGTCACCGGTCCCGCCATACTCCTCAGCGAAAGGCAGGGCGAATAAGTCCAATTCAGCCATTTTTTTCAGGATATCCTGTGGAAAGCGGCCTTCTTTGTCTAAATCTGCTGCTATGGGGGCCAGTTCATTTTGAGCAAA
>SLBE01000107.1 GCA_007126465.1 Syntrophomonadaceae bacterium
GTAGTGCTGCTTGGCGGTGATCCCGGCATAGGAAAATCTACCATCCTGCTGCAGGCCGCAGCCCGCCTGGCCGGCGGCAGAAATGTTTTCTATGCCAGCGGAGAAGAATCCCTGCACCAGGTTAAAATGAGATCGGATCGTCTTAATATAAGGGAGTCTTTCCGCGTGGCCGCAGTGACTGACCTTGATGATTTGCTTGAAACGGCTGCCCATGTAAAGCCCGCGGTCTTGATAGTTGATTCTGTTCAGTCAATTTACCGCAGTGATCTTGATGGTGTGCCCGGCAGCGTCCGGCAGGTGCGCGAGGTAACCGGTGAGCTGGTCCGCCTGGCCAAGGATAAAAATATTGCCTGTTTCCTGGTTGGCCATGTTACCAAGGAAGGAACCATGGCCGGGCCGCGCCTGCTCGAGCATATGGTTGATTGTGTGCTTTACCTGGAAGGAGACCGCTACCACAGCTTTCGTGTTTTGCGGGGAGTGAAAAACCGCTTTGGTTCGACTAATGAGATCGGCGTTTTCTTAATGGAAGAAGAAGGGCTGATCGAAGTTGATAACCCTTCGCACCTGTTTATGACCGGTAACCGAGAGCAGGCCCCGGGAGCAGTCGTAACGGCGAGCATGGAAGGCACCAGGCCGCTTTTAGTGGAAATCCAGTCCCTGGTGGCGCCGACCAGTTACCCTTCACCCCGCAGAACTTCAACCGGCATTGACTTGAACCGTGTGGCCCTGGTTATGGCGGTGCTTGAAAAACATGCCGGGATATCTTTTTTTAATCTCGATACTTTTGTAAATGTAGTTGGCGGGGTCCGCCTCTATGAACCTGCAGCCGACCTGGCCCTGGCCCTTTCCCTGGCATCAAGCTTGAAGGGCAAAAGTCTAAGTGGTGACACTGTAGCTGTTGGTGAAGTGGGTTTGACCGGGGAAATCCGTCCGGTAAGCCGCGTTCGCCAGCGCTTGAATGAAGCGGAAAAGCTGGGGTTTAAACGCCTGATTTACCCGGAAGCCAACCGGGTGGAGCTTAAGCTAAGTAAAAACCAGTATAAAGGTTTACAGCTGATCAGCGTCGATAATATCAGGGAAGCTATCGGGGTCGCTTTCGTCGGCAAGTAAAAGTTTTCAGGAAAGCAGGAAGTGACGCAAGGTGCTGATGCGGTCATATTCTTTGCCGAACAGCTCTTCAAGATCAAAATCGAGGGTGTTGCAAAGGGCAGTCAGGTAGAAAAGGTGCTTGCCCAATTCTTCAGCAATTACTTCGCGGCAGTGCTCGCACATTTCTCCCTTGATATGAGAATCCATGTATTTACTGCACTCTTTTAATTCCTTCTGCGGATACTTTTTTTTATTTGCATTAATAGTTATACAGCCGCAGTCAGTAACGGTTTTGATCACACTGCGGTTTACACGTGCGGTAGACTCCTGGTACTTGGACAGGCAATCGAGGATGCTTCGATGACGGATTAAAACATCTGACACCATTTCCTGGAAGCTTCCTACAACTTCGTTGTCCTTCATTGAATTCACCTCATTTGCTGGCTGGGACCTTGCTTTTGTAATTATACTTTTTATTTTCTTGTTGTGTCAACTGCCGGATAAAAAAGTTGAACTATTAAGCACTTTTAAGTTCGAAAGAGTCATGGAAAATTTGTTTTCCCGGGTTAGATGTGTTAAAATATTTGTTTAATTGACATAGTTTAGGGGTTGTGCTACTATGGTTTAAGGTGAAACTTAGGAGGAGAGGCTTTGTTCAATGTAGGCGATTGCGTTGTTTACCCCATGCATGGAGCGGGTGTTATAGAGTCTATTGAAGAAAAAGAGATACTGGGTGCCCTGAAAAAGTATTACGTCATGAAGCTTCCCCTTGGTGAAATGAAGGTTCTTATTCCCATAGACAATATTGCCCAGGTTGGTCTGCGCGGTATAATTGAAAAAGATGAAGTCCCGCAGGTTATTGTTATTCTCAAAGGCGATCAGCCGGAAATGTCTACCAACTGGAACCGGCGCTACCGTAACCACCTGGAAAAAATCAAAAGCGGTGACATTTATGAAGTTGCCGAAGTGGTGCGCAACTTAATGTTAAGAGATCGCGAAAAAGGGCTTTCCACGGGAGAAAGTAAAATGCTTGACACGGCCCGCCAGATCTTAATCAGCGAGCTTATCCTTGTCCAGGAAACGGAAAGCACGGAAATCACCTCTGTGCTTGATGATATTTTTGAACAGGTTCCTAAATAACTCACACTCAAACCAGGCTTTTAGATTCCTTTAAAACCTTGATTTGCTTGCTTCCGGGGATAACTTTAAGTTATAATTAACTGAAAGATACCCGGTTTTTTTGTTTTATCATCTTTTGTGAAAGGAGGTGAAAAAGATGCTAAGCAAGGTGTTAAGAATTATCGGGACCATGGTTGGTTTTGTTATAGGTATATATGTTTTTGTCAACTTGCAGCCCCTTGTTTCAATCTTTATTGATATTCCTGAGGGGGTTTATTTTACACCTGTTACTATCGGTTACTATGCTTTTGGCGGAATTTTGTTTGGACTCATATTTTATCTTATCATACCCGTGCTAATCAGCATTTTTAACCGGATCGTTTCCTGGGCAGATGGCAAGCTTAAGTTGGTTCCGACCCAGGATATTGCTCTGGTTGTTATCAGCCTGATTATTACCCTGCTGATCGGGCTGCTTTTAAGCTACCCTATCTACCGGATTCCAGTGGTCGGGGTCTTTATCTCGCCTATTATAACCCTGCTGCTGGTTTTTATCGGGGTGCGCTTCGTTTTAAACCGCAAGGAAGAGTTCACATTTCTTTCTACTCTCTTTAATCGCAACGCGCGCAGTGGGGGAGGCGAAAACGAGGTATTTAAAATACTTGATACCAGCGCCATCATAGACGGTCGGATAGTCGATATCTGCAAGACCGGTTTTCTTGAAGGGGTCTTAGTTGTATCCGGCTTTGTGCTGGAAGAGCTGCGCCATATTGCCGATTCACCGGATCTGCTTAAGCGCAACCGCGGCCGGCGCGGCCTTGATGTGCTCAATAAAATCCAGAAGGAAATGGATATCCCCGTCCAGATATATGAGGGCGATTTCGATGAAATACCAGAAGTTGACAGCAAGCTGGTCAAACTGGCCAAGACGATTAACGGAAAAATTGTCACTAATGATTTTAACCTGAACAAGGTTTGCGAACTGCAGGGTATTGCGGTTCTTAATATTAATGAACTTGCCAATGCCGTAAAGCCGGTTGTTTTGCCGGGTGAAGAAATGGTGGCCCAGATTATTAAAGACGGCAAAGAAGCCGGCCAGGGAGTGGCTTATTTAGATGACGGCACCATGGTCGTGGTGGAAGGCGGCCGCCGTTTTATCGGGGAAACCATCGAAGTGATGGTAACCAGTGTGCTGCAGACTGCCGCAGGACGGATGATCTTTGCCAAGCCGAAACAGGATTCCGAAAAATACTCTTCAGGGGTTAAGTAGAAATGCAGCTTGCCGCAATAATTGCAGCCGGTGGAGAAGGGATCCGCCTGGGTGGTAATGTTAGAAAACAATATTTAAATCTGGGCAGCAAACCGATGCTGGCCCACAGTGTTGGGATTTTTGCCGGCCATGAGGCAGTATCTCAAATTATTGTTGCTATTCCCGAAGGTGATTTCGATGGTGCTAACGGGATTTTATCAGCATATTTTCCTTTGGATCTGTTTCATCTGGTTGCAGGTGGGGCTACCAGGCAGCAATCAATTAAAAATGCCTTAGGTGCGATTAAAGACCAGCCCGACCTGGTGGCCGTCCACGATGCGGCCAGGCCCCTGGCCTCGGCAAAGTTGCTTAACAGGTTGACTGAAGCAGCTTTAGAAGATGGAGCAGCTGTACCGGTTATACCTCTGGCGGATACGGCCAAGCAGGTAGATGAAAAAGGGATGGTGCTATCCACCCCGCCAAGAGAAAGCCTGCGATTGGTTCAGACCCCGCAGGTTTTCCGGTTTAGCCTGATACTTGAAGCCTACAGTAATGCTGAAAGAATAGGGTTGGAAGCGACAGATGACTCTGCCCTGGTAGAGCTGTTAGGGAAACCGGTCCGAACTGTTGAAGGGGAACTCTCTAATTTAAAGGTTACATCGGCGCTTGACCTGGCCCTGGCAACAATACTACTCGATGGCAGGAAAGGTGAGGGACTGAAGTGAACCGGATCGGGATTGGCTATGATCTGCACCGTATGGTCGAAAAGGAAAGCCTTATTTTAGGCGGGGTTACGATTGATTATGACTTTGGCCTTGAGGGTCATTCCGATGCCGATGTTTTAATCCATGCCCTGGTTGATGCCCTGCTGGGCGCTGCCGCCATGGGTGATATCGGACAGCATTTTCCCTCCACAGATGAACGTTTCCGTGGTATAGACAGCCTGGAGCTTTTAAAGCGGGTTAACGTGATGCTGGCCGGTGAACGCTGTCAGCTGGCCAATGCCGATATGGTAGTTATTGCTGAAAAACCGAAGCTGGCTCCATATATTGATCAGATGCGAAGTAATATTGCCCGGGTGTTAGAGGTGCCGCTTAACCGCATCTCGGTCAAGGCGACCACTACCGAAGGCCTGGGGGTGTGCGGGCGGGAAGAAGGGATCGCTGCGCAGGCCGTGGTGATGCTTGAAAAATGTGCCCCTCCCGGTCCGGCCGGACACGAAGCTAAATAGACTCACCAGTAAACGATATTTAACCATCAAACCAACTGAAAACGGAGTGTTTAACAAGTGGCCATTAAAGTCTATAATACCCTTACACGGCGCAAAGAAGATCTTAAACCCGGAGCCCCTCCCCTCGTAACATTTTATGTTTGCGGACCCACCGTCTATGATTATATTCATATCGGCAATGCCCGGGTCTTCGTTATATTTGACGTTGTCAGGCGTTACCTTGAATACCGGGGTTACCAGGTAAAGATGGTGCAGAACTACACCGATATTGATGATAAGATGATTAACCGGGCCAACGAGCAGGGCATTACCGTTGCTGAGCTGGCCGATCGTTTTATTAATGCTTACCTGGAAGATGTGGGGGCCTTAAAGGTTCGCCCGGCCGATGTAACCCCGAAGGCAACCGAACACATTGAAGATATTATCAAGCTGATTGAGCAACTTTTGGAAAACGGCTACGCTTACATTAGTGACGGGGATGTTTATTATGATACGGCGAAATTTCCTGATTACGGGCAGCTTTCCCACCAGAAGCAGGATGATCTGCTGATGGGGGCAAGGGTAGAGCCGGGTGAGAAAAAACGCAGCCCCCTGGACTTTGTGCTCTGGAAGCAGAAAAAAGAAGGGGAGCCTGCCTGGGACAGTCCCTGGGGAGAGGGCAGGCCGGGATGGCACATTGAATGTTCGGCCATGTCAACCCACTTTATGAATGATACTTTAGATATTCATGCCGGGGGCGCCGACCTGATTTTCCCCCACCACGAAAATGAAATTGCCCAGACCTGGGGTGCGGAGCAGCGTCCGCTGGCCCGCTACTGGATGCATGCCGGGTACCTTAATATAGAAGATCAGAAAATGTCCAAGTCGCTCGGCAATGTGCGCACTGTCCATGAACTGGTCAAGGAATACGATCCGCTGGACCTGCGCTTTTTAATTCTATCGGCTCACTACCGCAGCCCGCTTAACTTCAGCGGTGAACTGGTGGGCCAGAGCAGCTCGGGGCGGCAGCGCATGCAGGAGATGACAGTTAACCTTTTAAATGCCCTTGAAAATGCAGCAGAAAGCGAGGGCGAGCAGGAAGAGCAGCTTCGCCGGGCTTTAAGTGAAGCTAAAGAGCGCTTTGTCGAAGCGATGGACGATGATTTTAACACGGCTGACGGTTTGGGAGTAATTTTTGATTTGGCCCGCAGCGTTAATATCTACTTAAAGGAAGCGCACCCCTATAATAAGGAGCTGCTCGAAGAGGTGGCCCGGTTTATTGGTGAGTTTAACGAGATCTTTGAGATTATTGATCTTTCTGCACCGGAAAGCCTGGATAATGAAATTAACGAATTGATTGCCCGGCGTGATGAAGCCCGTGCCAGCAAGGACTTTGCCACTGCCGACCAAATCCGGGATGAACTCAGCAGCAGGGGGA
>SLBE01000183.1 GCA_007126465.1 Syntrophomonadaceae bacterium
ATAAAATATTATCGCCGGTTAAGTAGCAGAACATGCTGTCCGGCCAGTGCAGCATTTTAGCTTCTACGAATATTAGCTCCTGTCCGCCGCCTAAATCAAGCTTATCGCCCGTTTTTACCGGCTGGAAATTCCAGTCTTCATGGTACTGCCCCTTGAGGGATTTAACTCCGGCTTTGGAGCAGTAAACCGGGGTGCCCGGTATTTCGCGGAGTAGTGCTTTCAGCGACCCGCTGTGATCTACTTCACCATGATTGGCAACAATACAGTCAATTTCTTTCAGGTCGATTTCTTCTTTCAGGTTTGCTACGAACTCTTCAGCGAAGGGCTTCCAGACAGTATCAATCAAAACAGTTTTTTCTTTGCCCCTGATCAGGTAAGAATTATATGAACTGCCCCGGTGTGTAGAAAGCTCTTCACCGTGAAAATGGCGCAGTTCCCAGTCGATTTTTCCAACCCACGTAACCTTATCATTAATTTTAAAACTCACACTTACAGCCTCCTCGGTAAATATTTGTTTATGAGCGAATCATAACCAGCATCATTTTAAATTGTTCGTTTGCCTTCAGGGCATGAGGTTCGTCGGCAGGCATGATGATCATTTCACCTTCACTGACGGTATGCGATTTGCCGGAGATTATAATTTCGGCTGTTCCGTCCAGGATTGCGACAAGGGCGTCAAAGGGGGCGGTATGTTCGCTGAGTCCCTGGCCCTGATCAAAAGCAAAAACAGTAACCGTGCCGGTATCCTTTTTTAAAATTTCCTTGCTGACCACAGCTCCCTGCTGGTAATCGGCTAGTTCCTTCATATTTAAGGTCTCTGCTAATAAATTCTTCTTATCCATCTAATCTCCTCCAGTTTATCCAAAGATTAATTATAACCATATAGGTTAAGTATATATTAGCATAGTTTAATAGCAGATACAATCATTTTTTGCAGGAAACTGTCAGCTTTTGTCTAAGATTCATATAGTATAATTATAATATCGTTTGGGAGTGGGTAGCTGTGAAAAAGAGTAAAATAGTCGTGATAGCCTTGATTGCTGTAGCAGTGCTGGCCGTGGTCACTCTTTCCGTTGTGAGCATGGTCGGCCTGGATCGTGAGGTAGCCCGGGATGATGAGGACAGGATTGTCGTTATTAACTTAACCGGCATAATCCAGGAGGGCCAGGTTGGTGGTTTTATGGTTGGAGGAATTAGTCCCCAGCTTGTAAGAGATAGGCTTGATCGGGTAGCTGCTGACTCTTCCACTGAGGGAGTGGTTCTAAGAGTGCAAAGTCAGGGAGGCTCAATCGCCGCTTCCCAGGAAATTGCCCAGATGATCAGGGATTTTGAAAAACCGATTGTTGTTTCTATGGCCGATATGGCTGCCTCGGGCGGGTACTATATATCTGCCTATGCCCAGGGCATAGTGGCTCAGCCGGGAACCATGACCGGCTCGATCGGGGTAATCAGTACGCTGATGGACCTGGAAGGCCTGTACGAAATGCTGGGCATTGAAGTTGAGACTATTAAATCAGGGGAGCACAAGGATATGTTCAGCCGGGCTCTTACCGAAGAAGAGAGAGAAATCATGCAGGAGATTTCTGATCAGGCTTACGAACAATTCATCACTGATGTAGCCCGGGGTCGCGATCTCTCTGTTGAAGAGGTGCGCGAAGTTGCGACCGGTGAGATTTACCTGGGCAGCCAGGCCCTGGAGCTTGGCCTGGTAGATAAATTGGGTGGAGTGGAAGAGGCTATTGATTTACTTGCCGAGTTAAACAACTTTGAAAACCCGGTTCGCCACGACCTGCCCCAGCCATCGCTATTTGATCAAATGTTTGGTTTCGGTTACCAGGCAGTATCTCTTTTGGAGAAGGCCCTGCTTGGTCCTGAACTAATCAAACTCGATATGCTGCGTGAAGGATTCCCTCCCGACATCAGGTACCAGGTCAGGTAAAAGCTCAGGATGAGCTTATTGCAGGGTAACCCAGGCAAAGTGACAAGTGAGTTAGAACATCAGGGGGTGTTTTATAAGTGAGTGAAAAGCTGTTTGACTGGCTTTATGGTGTGATATTCAGACCGGTAGGTGCCTTAAATGAAATAGCCCGGGAGAAGCCTGTGGGTTGGGGTTTGCTGATTTATCTGGCCATATCCATACTTGGCAGTATGGCCGCTATATTTGATCCCGAAGTGGTGGCTATCTACGAAGAAATGACTCGCCAGTTTACCTTCACCATCCCCTTTTTACTTCTGACAATCGGAGGCATACTTATTTCTATCCTGGTACTGCTGATTTATGTGGGCGTTCTTCACCTCTTCGGCCGTCTTTTTGGGGGCAGTGGCGGCTACTGGAACCTTTTTTCCGCCTACACTTTCGCCAGCTTTCCCGGTATTATCGGGGTTCCGGTAACTGTGCTGGGTGGACTGCTCGGGGTTTTCGGTTCGATTATAAGCGGCCTGGTTGGCTTCGCTATTTCAATCTGGGTGATTGTCCTGCAGGTAATTGCTTTGCGAGAGAGCCATGGTTTATCAACCGGGATGGCTATCCTGGCCTACTTTATAACTATATTCATCCTAATTATTGTTCCGATTTTCCTGGTTATCGGACTGGTGATGGCCTTTATGTTTATTTAAACCGGGCTGTATCTAGAATAGTTGTAACTGCGCAGCTTTTTTGCAGGCAAGTACAATTGACTTACTCTTGGCAGCGGTCATTGTTCTCAGGCAGCAGCAGTTCATCAAGCGGCTTTAAGGCCTCGACAACCCAGTTAAAGCTGCCTTCCTTGCTTGCTTCCAGGGCGGCCGGGGCGGCTTCGGCCATTATATCACGCACAATCTTACGAGCTGTTTCTTCATCGCCCTCGTGCTGAGCTTTACGTGCTTCAACCAGGGCCCGGTGGATCTTTTTCTTAAGGGCTTCGTTGTCGCTCGACCGAAAAGGCTTTTTATCTTTTTCATTACCCATCTGCCGGGCAGTTCCCCTTGTCCGGGGAAAAGCTGCCTTTCACCTCCTGGGTTCGGAATGCTTTTTAAGGTTCTGAAGAATCAATTCGGTATTACAGTTTATAATCCTGTTTTTTACGGCTGTATTTTTGCTTTATTGCGAACGGGATTGTGCTTAAATGCTATAATATAAGCAATACTTGTTCATATGGAATTTATGTAATTACTAAGCCCGTTTAAGAAAACCGCGCTCGCTGATCGTTTAGGCTGGAACTGCAGCGACTTGGCTTCAACCTTTCGCCTGGGTTGCCTTTGCGATAAGCTCATCCTGAGCACTCGCCCGGTGGCCGACACACTAAAGGCCGACCCGCTCCAGGCCTCGTTTCGCCGGCATTTCCACGCCGGCACTTTATGCTCGCTTCAGTTTGCTTAAACAGGTCAGGTAGTGCAAAACGATGCAGTCTGAACAGTTGCGAGTTTATTTAGATTTAACTGTATCTTGTTAGCTGAACATTTTATTAAGCAGGGGTGGAGAACAGTCAGCCACGATAACGGCAAAGATTTTGACCGCGAATTAAAAGAAGAGTTAAACCGCAAATACGAGGGCCGGGAAGAACTAGACCGCGGGGAACTTGAAGACAAGTTCAGATCGCGCCGTCGCATGCTCGGCTTGACTGCCCTGGTATTGGCCCTGGTCTTCCTTTTTTCTGTAACCGGCCGTTGGATTGCCATATTTACCGGTCCGGCTTTTACTTTTCTGCAGGAATCCTGGGCTCTTTCCGACGACCCACTGGTAGAGGACTTACGGGGGTCCGTGGTCCAGGTATTTGTGGAAAACCGCGGCGATGCAGCCCGGGGCAGTATGCGGGGCAGCGGTTTTAACCTGCATCCCGATGGCCTGGTGGTGACTAACCGGCACCTGGTTGAAAGGGCAGCCTCAGTGAGGGTTTCTTTCCCTGGTGTAGGAACTTTTACGGCAGAGCAGTGGACGGTTTATCCTGATGCCGATCTGGCCGTTATAAAACTGCAGGCTGAAGATCTGCCCGTGGTTGAACTTTCAGGAGCCCCTGCTTATCCCGACCAGGAAGTCTTGATTATTGGTAACCCGCTGCAGTTTGCCCGCATAGCAAACCGCGGGGAAGTGATTGGGTATCGCAATAACCCTCAAAGTGACATCCCTTTGATTGTAGTCGAAGCGATGATTTACCCGGGCAGCAGCGGAAGCCCTGTCTTTAATGAGCTGGGTGAAGTGGTCGGGGTAATTTATGCCACCTTAAGAAACAGCGAGCCCTCCGAAGTGAAAGGCCTGGCTGTATCCGCAGCAGAACTGCGAAAATTTCTTGCAGAACTGGAGTTTGATTAAGTCTAATGAGTATCTAGCCAGCCCGCTTAAGAAAACTGAAGCGAGTATAAAGTGCAGGCCTGGAATAGCCGTTTTAGCAAAGTCTGAAGCGAACGTAGTTTTCTTAAGCAGGCTGGGTTTAAGTTTAAGAACTTAATTTTTTTCTCGTAGTTGTCATGCTTTAATGTACCTTTAAGCCTTCCAGGCATGATGTTAAGCGGTTTCGGTCAATATTACTGTGCCCGGCACCGAGGGCTCTGCCTACCAGCAGGTTCTGATTGACCCCGCCATTTCCTTTTCCGTTCCCGTCTTTATTACCGATGCTCTCCCTGTTTAAAATGCTGTCTTGAACTTTTTTACCATTATCAGGATAGGAAAGATCGCGGATAAGCTTGTGATAACTTTCGACCAGTTCATCCTTACAATTATTGTAGCAAAAGCTTTTGCTCTGAACTTCATCTCCTGTATCGGCAGCTTCATAAACCCGGGCCTGGTTCCGACCGGCTTCTTTTGCCAGGAACAGGGCCTTATCGGCCTGTGCAATCAAATCGTTGATACAGCTGCTGCGCCTGGGGTAATCGGATATACCGACCGACAAACTTAAAGCTGCAGCTTTGCTGTTTTTAGAAGGAAATACAAGCTGGCTGTAATTTTTAACCAGCCGTTCGGCAAAAATCACGGCGCTTTCTGCGCTGCTATCCGGTAGAATAATCACAAACTCGTCTCCTCCGTAGCGGCAGACAACGTCATGAATTCTTGTCTTTTTATTCAAAAAAGCAGCGCTTTTTTTCAGGGCAAGGTCTCCCATGACATGGCCATTCAAGTCATTGTATTGTTTAAAGTGATCGATATCAACAAAAACGAGGGACAGGGGCTGGCCACTGCGCCTTGCTCTTGCTACTTCTTCAGAAAGCCTTAGCTGGAAAAATCGGTGATTGTAGGTTTCAGTAAGGAAATCAACTGCTGACAGCCATTCCAGGTTTTCCTTTTTGGTTTGCTCCCTGTCTTTAAAGTAAGCTATTACTGCCGAAGCAACCGAGGTATAAAAGAGCAGGGCAATTAAAACAGGATAAACTGTTTCCTGGCTTACAAGCCAGTGGTTAAAAGCCACTACCCCTGCAGCTGTATTTGCCGCTAACGATATGACCAGGCCGTTCATGTTGAAAAAGTAAACAATCATTAATGTGATTACAGCCAGGGCGGGAATTAACTGTTGATGAAGAGAGCCTTGTGTTTCTATGAAGGGTTGGAAAAGCATGGCCGCTAAGAAGAAAAGCAGGATGAAAAGAAAGTAACGTCCCTGGATTTTCCCTGCCTGGCTGCTTAATGTGCCAGTTTTATTCAGGATTATTGAATTTTTTAACATAACAGCATGAACCCCCAACCTGGTTAAGATTTATTTGTTGCAACTTGACAAGGTTTTTGCATTTTTATCCTGTTATCAATATCGGCCGGGGTAGAAAAAAATTAAGAGATTGTGTTTGCTCAAATCCAGCATTTTTATTGAGTTATTTTGGCGGCAATCTTTGCAAGCTGCGAAGTATTTATCTTCCTGATAGTGCACTGGCTAGTACTCTTTAAAGTAAAAGCCCGTGTATTTATATCATACACAGGCTTTTTAATATATGTGCAGTTTTTTTGTAGATGTCCAGCCAGTTTAAGAAAGCAATATTTGCTGATGCTTAGGCTTGGTTTTTTGAGGTTAAGCCCCTTTAGGCTTAGGCTTTGGTTTGGTGTAACGGTTAATCAGCGGAACCAGCAGGTTCATGCCGATAATGGCGAAGGTTGTCCCTTCAGGCAGCCAGCCCCACA
>SLBE01000024.1 GCA_007126465.1 Syntrophomonadaceae bacterium
CACACACCGCCGTTTATTATTATCTTGATCCTGGTCACTGTTATTCTTGTGGCATTCCCGCAGATTGCCTTATTCCTGCCGGATACGGCGCTGCTTTAAATTTTAGTTATGCTATTTAAGGAGGAAAATGTTTGATTTATCAGGCCAGGCCCGGACAGGTCAGTTATGGAGAAGCAATCGGCATCCTGCTGCTTGACAGCAGTGCTCCCTATATTCCAGGAGACGTAGCTAATGCAACCACCTACAATTTCCCGGTTCGTTTTAAAAAGGTGCCCGGCCTGACGGTGGAAAGGATATTTAACCATGACCTGTCTCTGCTTGATCAGCTTATCGCTGCAGCCCAAGACCTGAAGAATAATGGAGTGCGGGCCATTACCGGTGATTGCGGATTTATGGCTATTTACCAAAAAAGCCTGGCAGAAGAACTTGATTTGCCGGTGTTTATATCCAGCCTGCTGCAGCTTCCCTTTATCAGCCTGCTGCTTGGCAGGAAAGATAAGATTGGAATTCTAACTGCCAGTGCGGCAGCGCTAAGCAGCGATGTGCTTAAATCATGTGGAGCGTACCTGCCCGAACGTACGGCAATTGCCGGCCTGGAGAACCAGCCCTGTTTCAGGTCCGCCTTTATTGAAGAAGCCGGACAGCTGGATCGGGACAAAGTAGAAGCGGAAGCAATAAGCGCTGCTTTAACGATGATAAAGAAAGATCCTGCTGTAAAAGCCCTGCTGCTTGAATGTTCAGTTTTGCCTCCCTATGGCGCAGCAATTCAGCAGGCGGTAGGATTGCCTGTATTTGATTACGTCACGATGATTGATTACGTTTATTCCGCCGTGGTCAAGAAGCGATTTAACGGTTTTATGTAAAGTGAGCTGAATTTAAGAGTAACTGACCAGCCTAAAAAATCTTCGAGAGCAGCTCTCTTTATAAGGCTTGGTAGTTAGATCAAATTTAGCAATTAGCTTTAATCAAGGAGGAGGAATGCAGATGGGGGCAGTTTTTTCAGCTGACGAATACCGGCAGCGCATTAGTAAAACAAAAGAAAGTATGAAAGAAAAGGGCTTTGATTTACTGGTTATTTCCCAGCCTGCCAATATGAATTACTTGAGCGGCTACGATGGTTGGAGCTTTTACGTTCACCAGTGTTTGCTGCTGCACCTGGAGCAGGAAGAGCCAGTATGGCTGGGCCGGGGCATGGATGCCAACGGGGCCCGCCTGACTGCTTTTCTATCAGAAGAAAACATCCTTGAATATGCAGATGACTATGTGCAATCAACCGTGAAGCATCCAATGCACTTTGTTGCAGATGTCATCAAGGAAAAAGGATGGGATAAAAGTGTAATCGGGGTCGAAATGGACCAGTTTTATTTTACCGCCCGTGCATATGTTGAACTGGAGCGCTCTTTACCCGATGCGAAATTTGCAGATGCCAATACCCTTGTTAACTGGGTCCGGGTTGTCAAGTCCGAAGCCGAGGTCGAGTTTATCAGACGGGCCGGTAAAATTGCCGAAAAAGTAATGGATGCCGCCCGGAATGCGATAAAAGTCGGGGCCAGGGAATGCGATGCGGCAGCAGCGGTTGCCTATGCCCAGTATGCCGGGACCGAAGAATATGCCGGCGATTATCCGGCAATCGTTCCCCTGATGATGGCCGGGGAAGCAACCAAGGCGCCCCACTTGACCTGGACTGAAAAAGTCTACCAGGACGAGGAAGCAATCTTACTTGAGTTATGCGGCGCCTACAGGCGTTATCATGCACCGATTGCCAGGACAATTTACCTGGGCAAGAACCCTCCCCGGTTGCTGCTTGATACGGCAGAAGTGGTTTTAGAAGGTTTAAGCAAAGCCATGGATACAGTCAGGGCAGGTGTGACAGCAGAAGACGTAGAGGCTGCCTGGCGTAAAGGTATTGCTCATTCCAAGGTGGTAAAGGAATCGAGGATTGGTTATTCGATCGGGGTTAATTATCCCCCTGACTGGGGAGAACAAACTATCAGCTTCAGGCCGGGAGACAAAACTGTCCTCGAACCGAACATGGTGCTGCACCTGATACCTGGAATCTGGTACGACGAGGTTGGTTTCGAGATTGATACGACCTTCAGGGTTACAGAAACCGGTTATGAATCTATGTACGATTACCCGCTCGAGCTGTTTATCGAAGGATAATTTAAGATACTGCTTAACGGGCTGATAAGGGCCCGAAAAACATTATTTGAAAGGAGTAAGTGGATTGGCTAAAAAAAGTGTGCTCGATTTTATCAAGATGAAGAAGGATGGGGAGAAAACGGCCTGGGTTACTGCGTATGACTTTCCTACGGCCATGTTTGCCGAACAGGCCGGAATGGACATGATCCTGGTAGGAGATTCAATGGGGATGGTGCTTTTAGGTTACAAGGATACCATGCCGGTAACCATGGAAGACTGTCTGGCCCATTGCAAAGCGGTGCGGCGGGGGGCGCCCAAGACCTGGATTATCGGTGATATGCCGTTCGGTTCCTACCAGACCAGCGATGAAGATGCTGTCAGGAATGCAGTTCGTTTTATGAAAGAAGCTGATATGGATTGTATTAAGCTTGAAGGTGGCGTGCGGGTTGCCAGCAGGATTAAGGCCATAAATGATGCCGGGATCCTGGTTATGGGTCACCTGGGCCTGACCCCGCAGAGTTCTGGCCAGCTGGGCGGCTTTAAAGCTACAGGTCGCGATGTTAAGACAGCAAGGTCTTTGATTGAGGATGCACTGGCGGTACAGGAAGCAGGAGCGTACTCTGTTTTAATTGAAGCGGTAGCGCCTGAACTGACTGCTTTCCTCACTAAAAAACTGGATATCCCGGTTTACTCCATCGGGGCCGGGGTGGAATGTGATGGTCAGCTGCTGATTTGTGGTGACATGCTCGGTCAGTTCCAGGCCTTTACGCCAAAGTTTGTAAAAGTCTATGCCAATATTGCTGAAACCAGCGTTAATGCTTTTAAACAGTACATTTCGGAAGTGAAAAAAGGCGAGTTCCCAACGGAAGAACATGTTTATCCGCGCAAAGACAGCCTGGAGGATTTTGAGAAACTTTTCGACGAATACAGGTAAGCATTCTTCGATCCTTTAAATGCGGCGGTTCCCTTAAAAACTGGCGCATAGTAAGTGAAGATGCCTGTACATTAATAAAATATTTATAAATAGATGGAGGTTGTTTAAAATGTCATTTGAAAAGATTGAGAAGTATATCAAGGAGAAAACTAACTTTCCGCTGCGGGATCGTTATGATCTACCCAGCTCGGAAGTTACTTTTCCTGATGGTTCCCATTACCGCACCGAAATTGCCGGAATGGAAACCGTTGAGAACCTGGAAATAATGGTCAGGGAAGCAGAGAAAAGAAAAGTGCCCGTTCACCGGGTTATATCGCTGGTTCGTGGTGCGGCTATGATGGACTTTGCCGAACTGAAAGACTTTGCCAGTGTTGCCGCACAGAACAAACTGGAAGTTATCATCAACCCGTTGCCGAGCAGGGGCTGGGATAGCGGGCGGCAGTATACAACTGCGGAAGGTTATGTTTCCGGAATGCGTCTCAGGGGAAGCGACAAGGTTTATGAGTGGTTAAAAGAGCTTGATCGCTGCCTGGAAGCCGGAATCCGCGGATTCCTTATTCCAGATGAAGGCCTGCTGGACCTGGTCACCAAAATGCGGGCAGACGGCGTGTTTCCCGATGATGTTAAATTCAAGGTATCTGTATTTGCCGGGCACGGCAGTCCATATGGAGCGAAGCTATTGGAAGATATGGGTGCGGACAGCTTTAACCCGCTTGGTGACCTGACCCTGCCGATGCTTGCTTCGATCAGGAGTACAGTAAAGCTTCCTCTTGACATCTACGTCAGCCTGGTTGAATCAATGGGCGGTTTCCAACGTTTCCATGAATGCGGTGATATTGCCCGTATTTGCGCTCCCGTATATTTTAAAATTGAACCCGGCCGCTCGGAAGCGGAAATGTATAATTCCTGGGTTGACAATGGCCTGCTGAATCACCTGGCGGCGCACCGGGTAAAAATTGCCCAGATCTGTATGGAGTGGGTAGAACGCTCCGGGTATAACCTGGTGCTCAAAGAAGGCGGAGACGATCTTTCCATTCCCAAACCGTAAAGCAGGCTAATCTAAACAGAGAGATTAATCAGCAGAAAGGAATGATGTTATGAGTGCTAATCCCCTGGATACGGCCCTTCATTCACTGCGAGAAGCAGCTGAATTGGCCGGGCTGGATCCTAAAGTTATAGAGCTGTTAAGCGTGCCGAAGCGCACCATGGAATTTACCTTCCCCATGCGGATGGACAGCGGTGAGGTTAGAATATTTAAAGCATACCGGGTTCACTGGTGCGATGCCCTGGGCAACTTCAAAGACGGCACCAGGTTTACCGGCAACCTTACACTAGATGAGTTAAAGGCCCTGGCCCTGTGGATGACCATTAAACACGGGGTCGGTGGCATTCCTGCAGGCGGTGGTAAAGGCGGGGTGGAAGTTGATCCGGGAGAGCTGAGCACCTGGGAACTTGAAAGACTCTCGCGTAGTTTTATGCGCCATCTGCCGATGAAAGGGGCCTGGGTAGATGTGCCGGGTGCTGATATCGGAACCAGTGAACAGACGCAGGCCTGGATGCTTGACGAGTATGAGCAGATTATCGGCTATCACAGTCCGGCTGCTGTAAACGACAAGCCTGCTGCCGTAAGCGGAACAGTTGGTAGCGCCGAGGCTACCGGGCAGGGCGTGTATTATGTTTTTGAGCAGGCCGTCAAGGACTTTGGTTTTAAAGAAGACTGCAGTGTTGCCGTGCAGGGCTTTGGCAAGGTTGGCGCGGTGCTGGCCGGGCTTTTGTATGAAGGTGGATACAAGGTGGTGGCGGTCAGTGATATCTACGGTGGAATTCATTCTTCCGAAGGAATTGATATTCCAAGGCTGCAGGAACATGTTCGGAAAACCGGTAAGGTTGTTGAATTTCCGGGGGCAGAGCCGGTCAGTAACGAGGAACTGCTGGAACTTGATGCTGATATCCTGGTTCCCGCTGCCGTGCAGAGCGTAATCGGTGAGGAAAATGCCCCGCGGATTAAAGCCAGGCTGGTTATTGAAGCTGCAAACGGTCCGGTGACACCCAAAGCGGAGCAGTATCTGCTTGACAAGGGCATTCCGGTCATACCGGATGTACTGGCCAATGTAGGCGGGGCAACGGTCTGCCACTTTGAGCGGATCCAGGGACTCACCGATGAGTACTGGGACCTGGAGAGGGTGAACGGACAGCTTAAAGAGTGGATCCTTAAGGCCTACCATAAAATGCTTGAAACGGCCAAAGAGAAGGATTCCTCTTACCGTATGGCGGCCTGGGTTAACGCACTTCTAAAAATTGAAGCCTCTGTTAAAAAAAGAGGCTGGGTTTAAACAAAAATATCTTCGGCATACCTGTGTCTTGTTTTTAGTATAAAGGCACAGGTATGCCGGTCTTTATTCATCTGCTTGATATAAATGACTTCGGTGAGTACAATGAAGTATACAAGACTTATTTTAATAAGCCTTATCCAGCCCGGACCACGGTGCAAAGCGGTATTCCCGGCGGAGGCCTGGTTGAAGTAGATGTAATCGCCATTCTGCCGAAAGATTAGGCTCCGGGGTTGTTAGACTCCGGTCAATGGTTTACGGGTTGGATGTATTGGACTTTTCCAGCCAGTGGATCCGGAGTGATTACTGCATGGCAGAGATTAACAACCTAAGCTTGCTTAAAAGAAGACGAGACCCGGATGCGGTTGATAAAATCAAGCCGAACAGCTGGCTTAAATTACCGCTGCATATCCCTGGTGTTTTGATGCTCGGGGTTGTTTCCCAGGTATGTCAGGTTATTTTCTTTCGTGAATTTCTAATGGTTTTTCACGGCAATGAAATGACCTTTGGCTTAATCCTGGCGGCCTGGCTTTTATGGGTTGGTTCAGGCAGCCGCCTGGCAGGAAGCCTGACGAAAAGGATGAAGCGGCCAGATATCCACTTCTTATTAAGTACGACTGCCCTTTTTATCATCACTCCCGTAACTGTTTTTATGATCCGCAACCTCCGGGCATACTTCGATTTGCCTCCCGGCGCTTACCTATCCCTGTTTGATATTTTTATTGCCACCTTTATTTTAACCGCACCGGTTTGCCTGCTGATAGGAGCACAATTTGTTTTTTTGGCCAGGATCTGGCGAGAATATGAACATTCAACAGATACTTCAGGAGCAGGAAAAACCTATGTTGGTGAGGCGGCGGGTAACTTTATAGGTGGCATGTTATTTACCTTTATACTCGTTCATATGTTTAATTCCTACCAGTCTGCTGTACTGATTACCTTTTTTATTTTCGCAGCAGCTTTAGTTGTGCACATGGCAAATGTTTACAAGGGGAATAAACTTTTTCTACTACCTTTAATACTGTTAATATCTTTTGCAACGGTCATAGCAGTTCTCCCCCTGCTGGATAAGCTTGATCGATGGTCTTACGATTTACAGTGGCATAATTTTTCTCCCCAGCATAAACTTATTGGCACTTATAATTCAAAGCATGGCAATATTGCAGTATTGGAGCTTGACGAGCAATATACTTTTTTTCAAAGCGGCAACCTGGTCTACAGTACCGCCGGCCGTGATATGGCCCTGGCTGGCTTAGAAGAACAGGATGCCGTTGAGTTTGCCCACATGGCTGTGGTTCAACACCAGTCACCGGAAAAAATTCTGCTGATCGGCGGAGGGATGCGCGGAACACTGGCTGAAATTATTAAGCATCCTGTAAGCCAGGTCGATTATGTCGAGCTTGACCCGGCCCTGAGTGAAGCAGCGGAGCCATTTGTTTCTTTTGCGACACTAAAAGCGTTAGATGATCCCCGGGTGAATATGATTCATACGGATGGCAGGCTTTATGTAAAAACCACGGATCAAAGTTATGACTTGATTATCGTGGATGTTCCCGACCCTGCTACTGCAGTGCTGAACCGTTTTTATACCAGGGAGTTTTTTGCCGAAGCAGAAGCCCTGCTTGAGGACGACGGGGTTTTTGTTACAGGAATGGTGTCAACCCCTGACCTGCGGGGTAGGGCGGTAGCAAACCGCAATGCTGCTGTTTATCACACCCTGGACCAGGTTTTCGAGCAGGTTATGCCTGCAGGAGATCATTTCCTCTACCTCTTTGCCGGTAAAAGCAGCAGGCATGTTTCACTTGACCCGGTCCTGCTGGCAGAAAGATACCTGGAACGGGATATATCTACAGAAGGGTTTTCTGCTCAACATTTTCAGACAATCCTGGAAGAAACCCAGCTGCGCAGGGTAAACTGGACCCTGCGCAATCACGGACGGAGCTTCGCGGCACATCTCGATGGTCCCGGCAGGCAGCCTATGCTGCTGCCCACTATTGAAGAACAGAAGGTTGAACAGGAATCTTTGCCTCCTGTGCAGGAGCAGTATTTTATAAACACTGACTTCAGGCCGATCGGGTATTATTATTCCCTGATGTTTTGGGATGATCTGACCCGGGGGGATCGTCTTAAAACTTTCGCTCCTCTTCTCCGGGTCCAGGCCTGGTGGATTTTACCACTGCTCATTCTGCCTTTTGCGGGACTGCTGGTGGCAGGCAGGTTGGGAAGAGCAGGTTCTATCACTGGCCCAGCCGGCTTTGCCGTGCTTTTTGCTGTTTTTTCGACCGGTCTTTCTACCATGGCCCTGCAGGTTGCCCTGCTTTTTTCTTTTCAAAGTGTATACGGTTTTGTTTATGAGATGGTAGGGCTGATTACAGCACTTTTTATGATCGGCCTGGCCGGTGGTGCTTACCTGGTCAATCGCTATATTAAGGATAAAGGCAGTCTGCAGCTGCTTGCGATTGTGCAGATAGGTATAGCCCTTTTATCCCTGGTAATTGCCCTGCTGCTGCCCCTATCTGCCGGCCTGGCTGAACCGGTCTTGATCTTTATATATTTTTCAACCTTAACATTTTTTGCCGGCGCCATAAACGGGATTGATTTTCCCCTGGCCATGGCTTGTTATCAAAACCTGGCAAAAGATGCTGATAAAACTGCAGGTAAAGTTTACGGTCTGGAGCTTTTGGGGGCCTGCCTTGGGGCGCTTTTGGCCAGTATCTTAATTGCTCCCATCCTGGGTATTGCTGCCTGTGCCATTCTGGCCGCTCTTGTAAATGCTGTTGCTTTTATGGTACTTTTAATAGGGAGGAGGGATGATCGATTATGCTGCAGTGGAACAAGCTGACCAGGAAGGTAGACCGGCGCCTGATTCTGAGAGCCGGTGCATACGGGGCCTGTGCTTTTTGCCTCGCCTCTGTTGGTGGTTGCGCGCTTTTTAGGGATAGGACTGAAGATGTGCCTGCGGATCCTGAAGGTGCTGCAATGCCTGATGACGCCCGTAAAGGCTTGATCAAGCGGGAACCTTCACCATGGTTTACTCAGCTTGAAGGAGAACACGTCCGTTGTGAACTTTGTCCTAAAGCCTGTGAACTGGCGAAGGATGAGAGGGGGCTTTGCCGGGTACGTGAAAACAGGGACGGTGAAGGTTACACTTTGGTTTATGGCAACCCGGCCCTGGTGCAGGAAGATCCGGTTGAACGCAAACCATTCTTTCATGTTCTGCCCGGCAGCAGGGCATTATCTGTTTCTACTGCAGGCTGCAACCTGGCCTGTAAGTTCTGTGAAGTTTGGGATATGGCCCTGGTTAAGCCGGAAGATGTCCATGCTTACGACATGCCTCCCGAAGCTATTATCGATTATGCCCTGACTGCAGGGCTGCCGGCGCTTAGTTATGCCTTTGGAGAACCGGTGGTGTTCTATGAATACATGGACAGCCTGTCCGTGAAGGCAAAAGAGCACGGCCTCCTTAACCTGATGCATACAGGGGGCTATATCAATGAAGAGCCGCTGCGTGCTATCGCTGAAAAAATCGATGCTGTTAATTTTGATTTAAAAGGGTTCAACGAGGAGTTTTACCGGGAATATGTCGGGGGGGAACTTGATAATGTTTTAAAGAGTTTAAAGATTTTACATGACTCAGGTGTCCACATTGAAATAACCAATATAGTTATCCCTACTGTTAATGATGATCCCGGGGAAATCAGTGAGATGTGCAGCTGGATTGTAAGTGAGATTGGCCCTGATGTTCCGCTGCACTTTGCCCGCTTTTATCCGCTTTACCAGCTTTCCGGACTGCCCCGCACTCCTGTTTCAACCCTGGAGAGGGCCCGTGAAAAAGCCCTGGAAGCAGGTCTTCATCACGTTTATATTGCCAAGGTGACAGGCCATGAAGCTGAAAACACCTACTGCCCGGAATGCGGAGAAAAGGTAATCAAGCGGGTTGGTTTTGTTATTGAAGAAATTCATCTTGACCGGGGAAAGTGCACCTTTTGTTCTGCCCAATTGCCCGGTTTATGGGGTTAACTTCAGCTTAATCGAGGCTGCGGCGGTGAAGATCCAGCTGGGCGAGTGAACGCTCATCCAGGTTGGTCAGGCCGGCCTCTTTAGCCCACTCCATTGCTTCCACATACTCTTCCGATGTAATGGCCCTGGCAATCTCTTCATATTCAAAGGCTTCAAATTCTACCCGGTACTGTGACATAATATTTACATAAGTATCCTTAGAAAGATTTTCAGCTACCCAGTATGCGAAATCTTTTGGATTAGAAACCCGGTTTGGCATGACCAGGTGGCGGATCATTAAGCCGCTTTTAGCTATACCGCTTTCATCGGTGACAAGATCACCTACCTGCCTGTGCATTTCGATGATCGCTTCTTTCGTTTTTTCGGGATAATCATGGGCTCTGGCCAGGTTGAAACGCTCAGCTTTTTCACCATCCATGAACTTAAAATCAGGCAAGTAAATATCAACAATGCCATCTAACATTCTTATTATTTCAGCTTCTTCATAACCGCTGGTGTTGTAGCAAAGGGGGATTTCAAGCCCTTTTTCAAAGGCGATTTTTGTGGCTCCGACAATATTGGGTAAAACATGGGTAGGAGTGACCAGGTTGACATTATGGCAGCCGTTATTCTGTAAATTAAGCATCATTTCTGCAACTTCTTCATCACTGGCTTCGCTTCCCCAGCCATGGTGAGCGATGGGGTAGTTCTGGCAGAAAACACAGCGCAGGTTGCAGTTGGAGAAAAAGATAGTTCCGGAACCATTATTGCCGACCAGGGGCAATTCTTCACCAAAGTGAGGCTGGTGACTGTAAACCACGGCGTTTTTTGGAGCCTGGCAGAAGCCTCTTTCACCGGCATTGCGGTTTACTCCGCATTGCCGGGGACAGAGCTTGCAGTGCTCGAAGACCTGGTAAAACTGCTCAACCTTTTCTGCCAGCTTCCCATTTGCAGCCAGTGCTGCGTAGCCTGGCTGCCAGGCAGCAGGCTGGTCCTCATGGTTTTTATCAGCCATTTCTTCCGGCGGGCTGCAGGCACTTAGCAGGATCGAACCACCGGCCAGGCAAAATATGCCGGCACCGCAATATAGGCAGCTTTTTTTAATAAAATCCTTACGAGTTAAAGCCATCGGGATCACCCTTAAGGTGTCATTTTAATCCAATAAGTTAATATTAATAAGCCTGGCTTAAATTTATTAACTTATTTGCGTTTAGGTAGCATTACCAGCGGAAAATTGCCGCAGCCGGAGCTGTATCCGGCATGTGTTCATGGTCAAGCGCATAAACACTGCCGTTGTTGGCGTAACTTTTTGCAGCTGCCAGGTCAATTAAGTCTTCGCTTCCGGTTTTCTGCTCATCATAAAGGCTGATATTTTCACTTTCAGGATCATAGTAGCCCCACTGCTGAAGACCGGTTGTTACAAACAGATCGCTGATTCTGCCGTGGTATGAGGCAGGCAGGATCTCAAGGATATCGTTTGATGTTTTTCCGGTTCCTTTCAACTCGTGATAGCGTGCTTTTGCTTCTTCCTGTTTCTTCTGGAAGTATGGCTTAACAATCTCCCAGGCTTTTTCATGCAATTCCTGGCTGCTGATATTCTCAGGGTTCCCCTTTATTGTTTCTTCAAATAAGAGAGGGTGCTTGTTGCTTGCTTTGTATAAAGGGGTCAGGAAGTCAACACAGGCCAGGATTATCGGGGCATTTTTATTGCCGATTAAATCCTGGATTTCCCTGTCTATAAAGCGGAAGTATTTAAGCAGCCGTTCTTTTTGAATGCTGTCAATTTCTCCACCATGTCCGAAGTATATTGCCGGGCGAACATTGCCTGCACCGGCTGTCCCGGTATGAAATTGCAGGTATTGTTCCGGTAGCTCTTCTCCGAATTCAGATTCGAATCGCTCAATGACCTTACTTAAGTCTAATTCTTCAATTGTTCCCTGGGTGCCGCGCAGCAGGCGGGCATCTTTTTGGCTCAGGGCCAGGATGTAGAACAGGCCATCTGATGAGAGCAGGGGGAAAAGAGGCTTTAAATGAAAGGATCGCCTGACGACCGCACGCTCTGTAAAATGGACAGGTAGGCGATAATAGCGGGAAAAACCGTTGGTCAAAAAATAGGCCAACCCTTCACTCTGGTTCGCCCAGTAGATACTCTCACCGAGCATTTTTTTTGCCGGTTCAAGAAGATAATCCTTATCTGAATGGTGAAGTCCACGGTCTTCCAACTGTTCTTCTATTTTTGAAAGCAAGTTTTTAAAGCGGATAGAGTTTTCCTTAGCCCTTTCCCGCCCCTTTTGGGTCGGCATGTAAATTGAGATACAGGTTTCTTTTTCACCATGGGTTAAAAGTAATTCCATTTCTTCCTTATTTAAAAGTTCCATCCAGTACTCCTCCTTCATTAATAGATGCTATCTTGTTTTCTAACAACATAAAGCTTAACCATCCCAGGAGACTGCCTTTAAAAGTAATGCCGGTGAAATTACTAGGCCAGTATAAATACTTCTAACCCTATTATAACTGATTGATAGCTGTCTTCAACCGCATATGGCAGATTCTTGTGAATTAATAATGAAATTGCGCAATTAAAAGTAATTGCCTTTAATTGTAAAATACCTTGAGGCTATCATAAGAATTATTTTCTTTTATTTTTTAAATATGATAGGAATAGGGATTTCTTTTGTCGAATGTTTTACTAAATTCAGACAAGGAGGAGGCGTAAATGCAGCGTATTCTAATCGCAACTGACGGTTCTGATCACGCAGAGAAAGTGATTGATAAAGGGCTTGTCCTTGCAGAGGCTCTAAACGCTGAAGTTGCAATTATAACAGTTGTGGGGGAGTATGTTTTCAGCCCACGCGTATCTATGCAATTTACTAATGATAATTGGAAACAAATAAACCAGCACTTAAAAGAAGAGGCAGAAGAACTGGTAGCAAAAGCAGCTAAGCCGTTTAAGGAGAAGGGTCTATCTGTGGAAACTAAAGTTGTTATAGGTCATCAGGCACCGGCAGATGCTATTTGCGAAGTTGCTTCTGAAGGAAACTATGATCTGGTCATTGTCGGCAGCCGTGGTTTGCGGGGAGTAAAGGAAATGTTTTTAGGCAGCGTTAGTAACAAGGTAGCCCATTTAGGCTGTACTTCTGTTATGATTGTAAAGTAAGGCAACAAGTAGTCAGTATTATATTTAAAGGAGTGAACTTTGTTGTATCGTATTTTAATGGCGATTGACGGTGATGAACATTCAGAAAGGGTAACCGAAGAAACTATAACTATTGCTAAAGGGTTAAATGCAGAGGTAACTGTACTCCATGTTACCGGAGAATATGATGTTAAGAATAGAATTTCTGTGCATATGTCCGACGATTACTGGGCCCAGATTAAAAAGAACATGCAAGAGGAAGCAGATAAGATCGTTAATAAAGCAGCTGAAAAACTGAAAGAAAATGGAGTCAAAGCTGAAACAAAAGTCCTTATTGGAAAGCAGTCTCCTGCTGATGGTATTTGTAAAATGGCCGACCGGGGCGACTTCAACCTTTTGATTGTCGGCAGCCACCGTCTTAAAGGGGTAAGAGAAATGTTCCTGGGCAGCGTTAGTAACAAGGTAGCTCACTGTACCGTAAAGAATGTCTTGATTGTTAAGTAGATTTATATGTCTTGCTTGCCAGACCCATTCAGGTTAATCATTTTTGAATTAAAAAAATTACCAGCCCCGATCTTGGTTAAGAGGCGCTGGTAATTTTTTAAGGCAAAGAAATACTAATTTGTTATCAAGTTAAGCAAGAAAGCTAGGCTTCTTTGTCAGCTTCAGGATTAATTCCTTCACTGATAGCGCTGTTAACTTCCTGCATAAACTGGCTGAAGTCATTTTGTGCCTTAGCGTAAGCCTGGATTGTCAGGTTCGTATCCATTTTGCTTTTTAGATCATTAAACTGCTGAAGCTGATCTTCGCTGGGTTGAACCCCGGACTGCTGTGCAAACTGTATCTGCTGCTGCAGTTCCTGTATCTCTTTAATCATTTGACTTGCTTCAGTATCTTCCTGCATATTTTCAGAAACTCTTTCCAGTTCCTGGTATTGCTCAGTACTTCTGATCTCCTTACCCAAATCTCTTGCTTTTTCCATCACACTCATCAAAAAAACCTCCTGAAATTAAATTCAATTTATCCCCTTCTGTTAATGATCCCCCGATTCCTTCCTCATCTTAAAAATTAATCAATAAAACTTGGCGCATTTGCTTATTTGCCTTTTAACTTGTAGAGCAGTTTTTCAAAATCTTTTGCCCACAATAATTTTGGAACAGGGTAAGCGGGGTTACCCTCTTCTTCAATCCTTTTGGCCAGCGTCGGAATATCTTCTTCTTTGATTTCTTTGACAGTAGAAGGGATATCCATATTTCGGTTTAAATCCCGGATGCCATTTATCAGCTTGTCAGTGAGGACCTGTTTTTCTTCGGAGGCATCCCCCAACCCGGCAGCAACTGCCAGGTCGGCCATTTTATCTGCGCAGGCATCCTTTGACAGTTCCAGTATATATGGTAAGACAATGGCATTGGCCAGGCCGTGAGGCAAACCGTAAACACCACCCAGGTTATGAGCGACAGCATGCACATACCCTACATAAGCACGGGTAAAGGCCTTCCCTCCATAATGGGAAGCGAGAAGCATTGCTTCCCGGGCTTTCATATCTGTGCCGTCACGATATGAGTGTTCCAGGTTTTGAAAAGTCAGCTTGACTGCTTCAACGGCCCATTTATTAGTCTTTGGAGTGCCGATCAAGCCAATGTATGCTTCAATGGCATGGGTCAGGGCATCCATACCGGTAGTGGAAGTCAGGTGAGGAGGAAGGCCGAGCAACAATTCAGGATCTAAAATACAGGCTTTGGGACAAATTTTCATATCATTAATGGCGAACTTTTCATGTTCTTCCGGGTCGGTTATCACTGCAACTATAGTTGCTTCCGTTCCGGTGCCTGCAGTTGTCGGAATCGCCAGCAAAAACGGAACCCTGCGCCAGAGTTTGAATAAGCCTTTCATCTTTTTTACCGGTTTTTTATTGGTTGTTCTGGCGGCAATAATTTTTGCGCAGTCGATGGGAGATCCACCCCCGAAAGCAACAACTCCCCGGCAGTGGTTTTCAATGTATACCTTTAAGCCCTCTTCTACATTCTGTATGGTAGGGTTAGGTTGGATATTACTGAAAACTGTATAGGTTATACCACCCTTCTGTAAAGATTCCAGGAGACTGTCAATCAGGCCGATTTTAGCAATATCCTGATCGGTTACAACAAGAACATTGTTAATGCCATCTGCTTTGAGTATTTCGGGGCAGCGAGCGGTGCTGCCCGGTCCGCTGACAACTTCCGGCTCGGGTATCGGTAAGACCCTGGATAATAGTTTGAAAATAAAATGCCTGGTTCGGGCGTAAATCTTTTTCATTGCAGCTCCCTTCCGCAGATACCGGTATCCTGCATGGTTATAGTTTTTCCTGGCTCAATTACGATAAACTCTTCGTGCCAATTTTGCTCAAGGGCGTCTTTTAGCAGATCCAGGTCAGCCGGAATTACCTTTAACTCCAGGTTTAATTCAGCGGCAATTTCTTTAGCCTCCTCTAAAAAAAGGCCGGTATCATAAGCACCGGTATCAATTACCACCAGGTGGGTGTAATGTTTAAGCATTGTGCCAAAGATGCCCTTTGTTCTCTCTTTCCCGTATTTTTCCACACTCCTGGTATATTCCTGCCAGATATTATTCTCATACCTGAGCCATCCCTTGGTCAGGTAGTATGCTGCAGACTTTTCTTCGATCATTTTTCGCTTGCTGTTTCCACCGAGAAAAAGTGATATGCAATCATCAACCCTGGGTACGACCAGGGTGGCATTAGTTGAAGCAAGCCCCAGCAGGGCATTGCCGCACAGCCCGAAAATAAGGAGAATATAATCGCTGTCTGTTATTTCGTCTATAGTATTTTGCAGCGTATCCCTCAGTTTTTCAGGATAATTGTGCAGGCCGGACTCAATCCATTTTACCGGGTAGCCAATTTCTGTTTTAGTCAGGGTCTGGTTTACTTCATCTTCTAATGTCTTACAGGCAATAATTGTTGTTTTCATTGGTGCTCCTTTGTCTATATTACGTTGAGCTCTTTTCCGACTTTAATAAAGGCATCTACAGCTTTGTCCAGGTGCTCTTTTTCGTGGGCCGCAGAAAGCTGGACCCTGATCCGCGCCTTTCCTTTTGGAACAACCGGGTAGGCGAAACCGATCACATAGATACCTTCATTTAACATCAGGTCGGCCATCTTCAGGGCAAGCGGTTCATCGTACAGCATGACCGGAACAATTGCCGTATCCCCGGGGACAATTGTAAAACCGGCGTCTAACATTTTGCCTCGAAAGTAAGCGGCATTTTCCCTGACCTTACTCTGCAGATCGGTTGAAGCAGAAAGCATTTCCAGTACCTTTAGAGTTCCTCCGACAATGGCCGGAGCCAGGGAATTTGAAAACAGGTATGGCCTTGAACGCTGCCGCAGCATCTCAATCAGTTCTTTTCGTCCGGAAGTACAGCCGCCCATTGCTCCGCCCAGGGCTTTGCCAAAGGTTGTGGTAATCAGGTCTATTTTATCTTCCAGGCCAAAATGTTCATGAGTGCCCCGGCCGCTTGTGCCGATATACCCGGTGGCGTGGCTGTCATCAACCATAACCAGGGAGTCATACTTATCTGCCAGCTCACAAATTTCCGGCAGCCTGGCGATGTCTCCATCCATTGAAAACACTCCGTCAGTGGCTATTATTCGATATTTTGACTGCTGTGCCTGCTTGAGGCATTCTTCTAGTTCCGCCATATCCGAGTGGCGGTAGCGGTAGCGGGCTGCTTTGCAAAGTCGAACCCCGTCGATAATTGAAGCATGATTAAGCTCGTCTGATATAATGGCGCTTTCCGCGTCAAGCAGGGGTTCAAATATTCCTCCGTTAGCGTCGAAACAGGCGGCATAGAGAATGGTATCTTCCATGCCTAAAAAGACAGAGACCTTTTCTTCAAGCTCTTTATGAATTTGTGTTGTTCCGCAAATGAAGCGGACCGAAGATAGTCCGTAGCCCCATTTGTTCATTGTTTCCTGTGCTGCCTTAATAATTTCCGGGTGGTTGGAGAGGCCTAGATAGTTATTGGCGCAAAAGTTAAAGACTTTTTTCCCTCCGGATACTTCAATTTCTGCTGACTGTGAGCTTTCAATGATTCTTTCCTGTTTAAACAGGCCCTGTTCTTTCAGCTCGCTGAACTGTTCCTGCAAGTCGCTGATTATTGTTTTTGACATCTTTAAATCCTCCGTTTTAGCTATTCTCAGCCTTATTTAAGCCTTTCACCTAACACTTTAAGCATATCTTTCGTCATTTCAGCCAGGTCGTACTGAGGTTGCCAGCCCCATTCCCGGCGGGCAGCTGAATCATCCAGGGAGTTGGGCCAGCTGTCTGCAATAGCCTGCCTGACCGGATCTATATCATAATCAATTTCAAAGCCGGGAATATGTTTTTTAATTTCTGCAGCCAGCTTTTTCGGAGTAACCGTTATGGCTGATACGTTAAAAGCATTACGGTGTTTTAGTTTCTCCGAATCCGCTTCCATCAGATTCAGGGCTCCTTTCAGGACATCCGGCATGTAGATCATATCGATAGAGCTGTTTTCTTCGAGGAAACAGGTATATCGCCCGTGTTTGATGGCATCGTAAAAAATATGGACTGCATAGTCGGTAGTACCACCGCCCGGCAGCGCTGCGCTGGAGATTACCCCGGGGTACCTCAACCCGCGTATATCAAGCCCGTACTTGCTGTGGTAATAATCGCAGAGCAGCTCACCTGAAACCTTGGAAACACCGTAAATTGATGTCGGTCTCATGATAGTATCCTGGGGAGTTTTATCTTTTGGCGAATCAGGCCCGAAAACAGCAATCGAGCTGGGGAAAAAAATAGCACAGTTGTAACTGCGGGCAGCCTCGAGGACATTGTTCAGGCCGTCCATATTCACTGCCCACAGGGCCTGGGGATCTTCTTCCCCTGTTGCAGATAGGAGGGAGGCCAGATGGTAAACAGTATCTATCCTGTGCATGTCTATTACCTCTGCAAGTCTTTCCCGGTCAGTAATATCAAGCAGCTCAAATGGTCCGTTTTCTGCAACCTCTGTATAAACATCTTTTTCCCTGTGGCCGGAGGCTACAACATTCTCTGTTCCGTATTTTTCCCTTAAAAAAGGGACTAGTTCGGTGCCAATCTGGCCCAGTGCACCGGTTATCAAAACTTTCTTCATCTGGGGAACCCCTCCTTGTATTTTAGTGATATTGCATTATTCTCTTTTTCTGCTTTGATTTCCTTTTCAGTTATCTGCCCGGGTTTGTTATAATAGCAGTGTAAGTTTCTGTTAAGCTTGCTTATGTTTATTCAGCAGGCTGTGCAGTTATTAGTTTAGGTAGGGCATATAATAAATGTACAGAGTTGAATGCAATAAATTAGAAAGTGGTGATTAAGTAAATGGACTTAAAAAAAATGTTGAATGAGAAAAAAGTGTTATTTTTTGACGGGGGAACAGGGACGGAGCTCGCCAGGCGCGGGGTTGAAGCCAGCGGGATTACCAACCTGAATAACCCTGACGCTATACTTAAATTTCATCAGGACTACGCTGAGCTTGGGGCAGATGCCCTGACCACCAACACGTTTACCATGAACAGGATCAGTGTGGAATCTAAAGAACAGGATATTGATATTCGTGAAGTAAACCTGGCCGGTGCCCGGTTGGCCAGGCAGGCTGCCGCTGATAAATGTTATGTCTTTGGTGGCATCGGCCCTACCGGAAAGCTGCTGGAACCCTACGGCACTTATAAAGAAGAGCAATTTATTGATAATTTTGCCGAGCAGGCCCGCTTTTTACTGGAAGGTAAAGTCGATGCCTTTATTATAGAGACAATGACCGACCTGCGCGAGGCAATCTGTGCTTTGAAAGCTGTTCGCTCCGAAACGGATTTGCCGGTAATTGTAACGCTTTCCTTTTCTGAAACCGGTAAGGGAGGCAGGACAATCATGGGTAACAGCACCAGTGAGATTGCCAAAGCCCTTGAAAAAGAAGGAGCCAGCGCTGTCGGCGCCAATTGCGGTGATCTGTCACCGCTGGAGATGGCTGAAATTGCAGCTCTTTACAGGGAAAATACTGAACTTCCCATTCTTATTCAGCCTAATGCCGGAAAGCCGAAGTTAAAAGGTGACGAAACAGTATACGATATGACCCCTGAAGATTTTGCCGGAGGAGTTATGCAGGGCATTAAGAATGGCGCTGCCCTGGTCGGGGGCTGCTGCGGAACCACCCTGGAGCACCTTTCTGCGGTTTATAAGCAGGCCAGGTAAAGCTAGCACCAGCAGGTAATCATAAAAAATGATTGCCGCCCGGTCTGCTTAAGAAAACCACGCTCGCTGATCGTTACACAGGCAGAGCAATAAAAAAATTATAGCAGGGGTGAGTAAATGGAAAATATCAGAACAGTATGTCCTCTGGATTGCTGGGATCAGTGCGGCTTTATTGTGAAAAAAGATGGCGAAAAGGTCAAGGGGATTGAAGCTGATCCTACCCACCCGGTAACCGGAAGCATGATCTGCAGCAAGGGTAGACTGCACCTGCAGCGCACCAATCACCCTGATCGGCTGCGGCATCCTCTGCTGAAAGAGGGAAATTCCTTTAAAAAAATTACCTGGGCCCAGGCCCTTGAAGTTATTGCTGATAAAATCAGGATTGCTTTAAATGATCATGGTCCGCTTTCTCTACTGCATTTCTACGATGGTGGTTATACCGGCCTGGTAAAAAATATAGAATCCCGTTTCTTTAGTGCGCTGGGCGGATGCACCACACACAGGGGCAGTCTTTGCTGGGGGGCGGGTTTGGCTGCCCAGGAATATGATTTTGGAGCTGTCAAAAGTAACCCCTACCAGGACCTGCTAAACGCCAGAATGATTATTGTTTGGGGACGTAACCCTGCATACACTTCGATACACCAGATGAATTATATCCGCCAGGCCCGGGCTGGAGGGACAAAGGTG